>JAAYKJ010000101.1 GCA_012522505.1 Clostridiaceae bacterium | reverse complement strand
TGCGTGAGAATCTATGGACAGGTAAAGCCGGAAGCGCTTTTTACTGGGCGATGCATGCTTACCGTCAGGCAGCCACAGAAATGAAAAGCACCATCCCCGAGGCACAGTGGGTAGAGGTGCCTGCAATCAAGGGAACACATACTGAGAGATTGAACAGCAGGGTATTGGCCGGGCTTCCTTATGTTCTTGTGAAGGACACAAAACAACCGAAAGAGAACGTAAATACCTTTGTTAATATGCTGTTTGACAGTGAAATACACAATATGTTGCTCCACGGAATAGAAGGAAAAACCTTTCGTTATGATGACAACAGAATTATTATTATGATCAATCCCGATACTGGAAAACCATATAAAACTCCAGGCTTGATACATGAAATGCCGCAATTCGACAGGTTTACATATCCATGGTGCTATGATGGAACTGAACAGGAAATTGAGGAAAGTTTAAATTATTTCACGATCGAGAAAGAAATGATAGAAGAAGGGTTGGCAAACAATCTCATATATACTTTGGATGAATTCTGTTACGATGCACCGATATCTCCTGAATTTACCGTGAAGGGCAGCGAAATGAAAAAGGTATTTGATGAAGAGACATCGATGGCGATCCTTGGTGAAAAGTCGATTCCACAGGCGTTGAGTGATTACAGGGCAAGAATGCGAAAACTGGGCGGCGACAAAGTGCTGGAAGAAGCCAATGCGGCAATAGGAAAAGAACCAACTCAGAAATATTAACGATCCGCAGGAAGGAACATCTGTTTAGGAGAAAGGTATGGTTCGAAAAATTTCTTTCAAACGGAGGAATGGTGAAATACAGCATAGCCTTAAGACGAGACTGGTGCTTTCCGTTCTTTTTCTTCTTGCTTTGTTTGTTCTGATCATTCTTGCGAACAACATTGTCCTAAATTCCATGCTCATTAACAGAACAAATCAGTCAGCTGAGGGGAGTATAAAGCTTGCAGATCTGTCCCTGACATATTTTTTTGAGCAAGCCAAGGAACAGTCCTATCAACTCGCCGCAGGAGTTACTGAGCGAGAGGAAATTAAAAACCTTTTATGCAGCAATAAAACTGTTCTATCAGGATATGAAGAGTATAATGCTACGAGGCAGTATATCTCAGAGCTGACAAAGATCGGTCTGACCAGCAAAGTTGAGTCCGTTTATGTATATAGCGGATTTCGCAAAAAACTGATCACATCCAACAACGGTGTCTTTAGAGTTCAGGACATTAACAACTATAAATGGTTCCAGGAGGCACAACTCATGGACGGAAACAAAGCTCTGAAATGGATTGGATACTGCAGGTATTTAAATGAATATCAATGGGAACCTAACGCATATATGATAAGCTTGATTTGCAAAGCGCACATGATAAACAGGAGCATCAAAACCGAAGTATATTTTGGTTTGAATTTCAATGAAAGTGATATTTTTGATATATTCAGGGATATTAATATTACGCCAAATACAATGGTGTATCTAACCGATGATGACGGTATCATTCTCAGTGCTGACAATAAAAGAAATATTGGCATGTATATCGGTGAATTGCTAGGCACCGATATATTCAGTGGTTACAATGGCAGAACATCACGGATTACGATAAACAGGGAGGGTTACCAGCGGATTATTGAAAAGAACAGTCCGACGGATTGGAACATTGTCGTATTAATCCCTGAAAACGAACTTTTTGAGGAAAGTCGGTTTTTCTGGGTTGCGATAACCTTATTCCTTATTTTGTTGTCTGCGGGAAGTATTTTTTTGGGTTATCGAACCATCGTCCGATATGTTGATGCGCCGGTAATGAGGTTGGTAAGCTTTATGAAAGAGGTTGAAAAGGGCGACTTCAACATACGGATTGTTGAAACAAGAAAAGATGAGTTTGGAGCTTTATATTCCGGATTTAATGAAATGGTTGGCAAAATCTCGATATTGATCCGCGAACTGTACCAGGAAAAACTTATAAAAAGAGATGTGGAACTGAAATATCTTCAGAAACTGATAAATCCACACTTTCTGTATAATACGCTGGATACCGTGAACTGGCTTGCAAGAGAAAACCGACTGTCCGACGTTTCGGCCCTGACACTGGCTCTTTCCAATCAATATCGGACAATCTTCAACAGGGGGCAGGATTATATTCCTTTAGGCATCTGTCTTCATAACATTGAGAATTATCTTTTTATACACAGGATCCGATATGGTGAAATGTTTTCTTATCACATCCATTGTGATGCGTCCATAAAGGATATCCTAATTTTAAATCTTACGCTGCAGCCCGCCATTGAAAATGCACTGATCCATGGAATACAGAGTCGGGATAAAACCGGCGGAAGAGTAGTTGTATCCGCCCGCAAGAGAAAAAATACGATACATGTTCGCATTTATGATAATGGTACCGGAATGCGCAGAGAAAAATTAAAAATCATTAAGGTCAACATGAATGCCGACAGAAAAAACAATGATTCGGGCATGAAAATCGTCCATCATCGAATAAAGCTGTTTTACGGAGACAAGTACGGCATTCGTATTCGCAGTTCATTCAGAAGGGGCACCTGCGTCAGCATTATCTTTCCAGCCTATGAGTTAATTGATTTGAAAAGGAAATCAATCCGAGAACAGATGGACAGTATGGATAGTGTTGTTCCTGACGAAACAGGAAAACAAACATAATATTAATGAATATCAATGGGATGATCATAACTCAAATCACAAACGTCAGCACATGGTAAATGCCATGTTAGCGCGATCCTACAGATATTAAGGTGATATAAAATTACTGCATACAAATGCAGATTATGGAGGGGAAATATGAACGGACGTGAACGGTTTTTAACCACAATCAAAAATCAAAAGGCAGACAGGCTTCCCTGCCAGGTTCATAACTGGATGCGATATTACCTGAACACTTATCTGGGTGGAATGGACGCATATCAGGCTTATGATTATTTTGGAATGGATCCGGTCATATACAGGGGACCTGATTATATTTACAATGCCAGGGATATGGAAAACTGGGTTGAAAAAAGGATTGATCTGGGAACAGACAGTGATGGAAACCGGTATTGGCAAAAGACAATAACAACTCCAGATGGAGTGCTGACCGAAAAACATGCATCGAACCAATACACGGGTTGGCTTACCGAGTTTCTGATAAAAACCAAAGAAGACTTTGAAATATACAATAAATATGTCCCATTACCGGAGAAGATTGATTGGACACCGGTGCGGGAAGTGAAAAAAAGGATTGGAGACAGAGGCATCGTCAGGGCGAGCTTTTTTGACTTTGGACAGGGAAGCCCATGGCAGGATTTTGCAGGATGCCTTTATCCTGTTGAAGATGCTATTTTAATGACATATGATGACCCCGATTGGGTTCATTATGTGCTGGGCTGTTTGCTGGAGAAAAAGCTGAAAGTCATCGATCGTGCAGGCAAAATAGAGCTGGATTTGGTTGAAACTGGCGGTGGCGCTGGTTCAAGTACAGTCATCAGTCCAGATTTGCACAGAGAGTTCTGCCTGCCCTACGACAAAAAACAGCATATGGCGTTGCATGCGGCGGGAACCAATATCGTTTACCATCTTTGCGGAGGTCTTATGCCATTGTTGGAGATAGTGGCTGAGAACGGTGCGGATGGGCTGGAAACGATGACACCACCTGGAATGGGTGGAGACTGTGATCTGGCAGAAGCTTCAAGACGGGTGGGAGAAAAACTGTTCTTCATCGGTGGCTTTGATCAGAACGCAGGATTTGAGAACGGGAATCCCAAGCTAATTCGGGAAATGGTACACCAGCTGTTCCAGTCATGTCCAGAGGGAGGGTATATATGCTGTCCATCGGACCATTTTTTCTTTGGTGATCCTGAAAACATCAAGGCCTTTGTTCAGGCTTGCAACGAATGCAAATACTAAAAATCATTCATAAAGCCAACAGGGTTTTCATGTTACATAAATCAAAAAAAGAGAACTTGCAGTAATGCAAGTTCTCTTTTCGAAAGCAAATGTTTATTCGTAATATTTTTCATAGGCTGCTTTTCTCTCATCTTGAATCGCTTGTGCGCCGGAATCAAGATAATCCTGGTAGCCAGCATCCCATACTGCGTCAAACTGAGCGACCGGGCAAGTGATAGCCTGTGCATACAGGTTGTCGCGCTTAACCTTGAGAGCCTGGCCCATGCCTTCTTCTGACTTGATTTCACCAACGTTGAAATTCTTAATGATGAAACCATCTTTCAGTGCAGCTGCGAATGAGGATTCGATGTATCTCTTGTCAACACCGGCATAACCCAGAGCAAGAGATTTGGCACTCTTTTCAGGAGAACCCATATCCAAGCCATTGATGGTAATGGTGTAGTCAATGTTGTTTGTGGAGTTCATGATCTTGTCATCTCTGGATGAAATGGTTTGAACGGTTCCGTCTTCGAGTACTTTATGAGTAACACCCTCTTCTCCGATCTGAAGGAAATTACGGTTTTCAAAAGTGGAAATCCAATCAATATACATCAAAGAAGCAACGGGTTCTTTGTTTGTTGAAGGGAAGAATACCTTACGGTCTACTGTGGAATAAAGAACCTTCTTGTATTTTCCAGCATCATTCTTGAAAGGATTAACAGCGATGAAAGCAGCCTCTGGCCCAACCAGCTTCTGCAGGTTGCTGTGGATACCTTGCTCAGCGCCTGAATATGGTACATCCCAGTTGTGAATTATTGAACCGACATAACCGGCTCTAATCAGATTATCTTCGGTATCATCTCCTTCGCCATACAGTGCAAAATCATCCCACATCAGGCCTTCGTTATACCATTGATTCAGTTTGCGAACAGCTTCTTTGACACCGGGCAGCTGTAGTTGCCTGTCATCAAATCCTAAAACATAGAATTCTTTATCGGAAAGATTGTCGGGAACAAAGGACATTAACAGGTTGTTGCATCTCCAGCCCACATCAAAACTTGTTGAGAATGGAATCATCTTGCCTGCATCTTTGCCAAGCAATGTAGAGGCATTATCTTTGAAGGCCTTTAGCATCGTTTCAAATTCCTCGATGTTTGTTGGCTCAGACATGTTTAGTTTCTTTAACCAATCTTCACGTACAAAGGTATTTATCCTTGTATTGATATAACGGAGAGCTTCGATCGCCCATACTGTTCCGGTTGTAGGATCTTGATTGTAGTAAATGTTTTCGTCTCCCAAAAGATCCCACATATTGGTTAGCTGGGACTTGTATTCTTCAAGATACGGAGCCATGTCAAGCACACCGCCCATATTGGCATAGGTCTGAATGGTCGGATAACTGTAAGTAACACAAACATCTGGTGCATCACCAGCAGCCAGCAGGTTGTTGAGAACATCAACTTCAGTCCAGCGTGGTACGGCAACAAAGGTAACTTCTACGTTATGATCGCGAAGCATTCCTCTTTTAATAAAGTCTGTGTAATAGTTGTCTTCAGGTTTGGAGCCACCGGCGTTGCCACGATCGAAGATTTCAACGGATATCTTGGCAGGCTTCTCAGCAGGCTTGGTCGGTGTTTGCGTAGCAGTACCCTTATCGGGGGCCTTGGTTGGGTCGGAAGTGGATGGGGTTGATGGTGCTGATGGCGATGGGGGTGACGAAACCGGCACACAGGCTGCCAGAAGTGTCGCGATCATCGCACAAGCGAGTAGTAATGAAAATGTTCTTTTCATGGTAATCCTCCTCATTTTATTATTAGACACATAGTGCCTGGATTACAAATCAACCTTTGACTGCGCCTATGGTGACACCGGTGATGAAGTATTTTTGCAGCCAAGGATATACCATAAGAATGGGCACTGTAGCAAACATTACTGTCGCAGACTTAAGTGTTGCCGAGAGCCCGGGTGAGGTAAAGCCTTCCTGTGTTGCAACTTCAATTTGATTGATATTGTTTAAAATGTTGTAAAGCAATAATTGAATGGGATAATACTCTCGTTTATTCATAAACATCAAGGCATCTGAAAAACCGTTCCACCGCCCAACTGCATAAAAGAGCGACAGCGTGGCGATAACCGAAGTGGACAGAGGCAGGTATATGTTGATGAGTATTCTAATAGGCCCAGCACCGTCTATTTCTGCGGATTCACGCAAACTTTCAGGTATCCCATAAAAGAAGCTGCGCATGATGATCATATTGAACACACTCAGACAATAGGGCAATATCAACACGGGTGGTTTGTTAAGCAGAGATAGATCCTTCAGTAAAAGATACATCGGGATTGTACCCGCACTAAAATACATCGTGAAGATAATCAGTGTATTAAAGAATTTACGACCCTTAAGGTGATCATAGGTCAGCGGGTATGCGCAAATAGTGGTCAAAATCAAGGATACAACAGTACCGATTATTGTCAGTATGGCGGTCCAAACAAGCGACCAGGTGTATACTGAATCTGTAAGAACAGTTTGGTAAGCTTCAAAATTCAACCCGACTGGCCATAGCAAAACTTCATTTCGTATTAAAGCTTCAGGGGTACTTAAGGAGCGTGCAAGAACATTTAGCATAGGAAGCAGGCAAACCAAAATCAGTAAAAAACAGAGGAATGCAACAATCCAATCTCCTATTTTGCTGCTATTTGAATTAATCATGTTTCATATCCTCCCTTTCATCCAGGCTGGAGGCCATTTTTACTCGTTTCATCATGCTTTCATCCTCCTACCATATTCCGCGCTCGCCAAACTTTTTTGCAAGCGAATTTGCACCGAAGAGGAAGATAACGCTGATAGCAGATTGGAACAACCCTACTGCAGTTGTCAGCGAGAACTGCAACCCCTTTATTCCATAATCATATACAAAAATGGAAATAACGTTGGAGACGCTGTTAACCAAAGAGTTCTTCAAGGCATAAGGCCGGTCAAACTCACTGCCAAGAATGCGGCCAAGGCTTAATATTAGCAAAGTAATAATGGTGGGACGCAAGCCTGGTAATGTAATATGCCAAATTTTTCTCATCCTGCCTGCGCCATCAATGGAAGCTGCCTCGTACAATTCTGGATTAATTGCTGTTAATGCAGCAAGATATATAATTGTATTCCAGCCAACGCTTTGCCAAATTCCAAGAAGGATGTATGTCCATACCCAGTGGGCTGGATCGTTGAGAAACGGTATAGGTGCAAAGCCCATACGGTTGAGCAGAATATTGACAAGACCATCGGTTGGGGCAAAGAGTTGTAATGCCAGGCCTGAAATGATAATCCATGAAAGAAAGTGTGGCATGTATGCGATCGTTTGAGTGATACGCTTATATCTTTTAAAGGGGAGTTCATTTAACAGCAATGCCAATAGGATAGGAGCGGGAAAGCCACATACCAAATCGAGCAAGTTAAGCATAAGCGTATTTCGGAGTGCATAAAGAAAATCTCGATTGGCAAAGGCCTTGATGAAGTATTCAAACCCGTTGTTGGCTGCCCAGGGCATTTCCCATGGGCTTTGTATGATACTGTACTTTTTGAATGCTATCTGTATGTATGTCATGGGAATGTATTTGAAAATAATAAAATATGTAATTGGCAGCAGTAATAGAAGATAAAGTGTCCAGTATCGCTTAAAGTAATTCAGGTTCTTTTGCTGCCTCGAAACTGACGGTTTCGATAATGCAGTTTTCACAGCTGCACCCCCTCGCTGAATATCGTGACCAATACCTGTACTGCAGAACAATAAGTTGTATTGATCACATAATAACATCTTAATGCATTTTATAATTTAAGGTTATCATGATATGTAAAGCATGTCAATATAAATTATCACATATAAACAGTAATAATAAAAAAACTATTTAAATTATGCACATTTCCCACAAACACCTATCCGTATAGGTTGTGTTTTCAGGGTCAAGTTGTAATGACAGAAAAATAGGTCTTGTATTGTTTGGTACGGACATATTATAATAGGCTTATTATAAATATAGATACGGCGAGGTAAGTTTATGACATCTACACCAAAATATATGCGCATTGTTGAATGGACAATAGAACAGATAAATTCCGGTTTTTTTCAGCCAAAAGCCAAATTTCTGTCCGAATCCGAACTTGGCAAGCGATTTGATTGTTCCCGTCAAACAGTCCGTCGTGCGCTGGAAGTGCTGGAGCAGCGAGGGCTTATTTCACGTATTCAAGGCAGCGGTACATTCATTTCTCCCGTTAAGCGTCCAATTAAGAATCCATCTGTGATAAGCAGGAATGGGAACAAAACAGTAGGCCTAATATCCACATTTATGGATAATTATATTTTCCCTTGTATTATCAGAGGAATTGAAGAGATATTCTCTTCTGAAGATATCGCAATACAACTTGCTTCCACGAATAATCTGGTCGCAGGGGAAACCAGAGCATTACAGCTTATGCTTGACAGGCATCTGGACGGATTGATTGTCGAACCAACCAGAAGCGCGCTTCCATGTGCAAATTTAGATTTATTTCATGCAATCACCAATCGGGGCATCCCCCTTATATTTATTGATTCGTTTTATCCAGAGCTTTCCATACCTTACGTTGCGTTGGACGATGTTAAGGCTGGATATTCGGCAACCAAACACCTTATCGACTTAGGGCATAGAAATATTACAGGGATCTTTCCACACAGCAACAGGCAGGGACACCTGCGATATCTGGGTTTTGTAAATGCACTGGCCGAACAGGGAATACCTATTCAGGATGACCTCATAACATGGCATTCAAGAGAAAATATGCAGCAAATATTACATGGCAGCACGCTCCTCAAGAACCTGTCAACCTGTACGGCAGTATTATGCTATAATGACGTAACTGCTCGGATGCCTATTGAGTTTGTTCAGAAAAACGGAAGAAAAGTCCCGGAAGATTTGTCTGTAATAGGGATAGATAATTCTGAGCTTGCGAGAATCATTTCACTTACAAGTGTTGTTCACCCATCTGAAAAATTAGGTGAAGCGGCTGCTAGCTTGCTATTATCGATGATGAATGGAGAACAGGGGAAAAGCATTCTGTTCCCACCCCAATTGATGAAGCGAAATTCGTAAGAAATATGAATGAATAAGCAAACGAATCTCTTTTTTCACGGATGACCTGATGTGGGATTGCATATCATCAAGCCCAATCATATTAAAGTATGCGGATGTTATGCGAGCAAGCCGCTTGAGGATAAACAGCAGAAGAATGGGCAAGCCAACTGATGGCTGACACCTCCTTTGGTCAGGATAGCTGGTAATTGAAATGCCTGAGCGCGGACCGGCATCATAAGCTAAGCATTGCCACCATGAGTCAGGAAGCAAATGTTCGATATGATTATAGAAAGAGGAGGATAAATATGGTGACAAAAATTCAAATTCCTGCTTTGGGAAAACCTTTTAAAAACAATGCTACATTTTGTGTGGGTAGCGGAAGAATGGGCCTGGCTCTCCAGAAGGAGTTCACTGACCATTTGAAGGTGATACAGGAAACCATTCGCTTTCAATATATCCGTGGCCACGGGCTTTTTTGCGATGATGTTGGAATATACCGTGAGAACGAGATTGATGTGGATATACACCCCTTTTATAATTTTACCTATCTGGATCGAATCATAGACTCCTATCTTGAAAACCGAATAAGGCCGTTCCTGGAATTGGGCTTCATGCCAGAAAAGCTGAAAACCGGCGAGCAGTCGATTTTCTATTGGAAAGGAAATGTTACTCCTCCTGAGTCTTATGAAAAGTGGGCTAAGCTGATAGAAACAACCCTAAATCATCTGATTGATCGATATGGCAGGGAAGAGGTGATAAACTGGCCGATTGAAGTATGGAATGAGCCCAATATCAGCTTCTGGGCAGGGACTATGGAAGAGTACTTCAAGCTTTATGATTACTCAGCCAACGCGGTAAAAAAAGTAGACCCGCGTATTCAGGTGGGAGGTCCCGTAATCTGCGGTGTTGAGACTGAAAAATGGCTCCGTTCATTTTTTGAACACTGCGTAAGGAACAACTCGCCGCTTGATTTTATATCAAGGCATTGCTATACCGCAGCTGAGCCAGTCCGTAAAGGCCATTATGTATATCATAAATTCCAACATCCAACATACATGATTGAAGAATTGAAGCAAACAAGGCAGATAATGGCGGATTACCCGAAAATCGCAGATATGCCGCTGCACATCACAGAATTTAGCAGTTCTTATATTCCGATTTGTCCGGCGCATGATACAACTTTCCATGCAGCTTACATTGCCAGAATTCTCAGTGAAGCAGGAGAATATGCCGATTCCTATTCCTATTGGACCTTCAGTGATGTATTTGAAGAGGCGGATGTTCCAAAATCCATCTTTCATGGGGGATTTGGTCTTGTTGCTTTACATTCAATCAAAAAACCTACATTCTATTCGTTTGAATTTTTCTCCCGGGCTGGTCAAGAGTTGCTTTATCGCGATGAGCATTTAATTGTTACCAAAGACAAGGGTAAATACATCATTATTGGCTGGAACTGGGACGATATGCAGTCTCACAAGACGATGCCGGATAAATCCTATGCTCTTTCTCTCCCTACCATGGGGCAGCAGGCCATATTGGTTAAGAAGGTAGTGGGAGGAGCCAATGCGAATCCTTTGCAAACATGGAGCAATATGGGGAAACCTCGAAATCTGAACCCAGAGCAGAAGAGAATTCTGCAAGCTTCGGCAGAGCCCCTGCAAAGCGATACAAAATTGATGGAACAGGATGGTTTTTATAAGGTGCATCTTGAGATTCCAAGCAATCACCTTTGCTTGTTGGAGATTTTCCCAGTTACAGATCAGACCGATACATATTTAGGCTTCGATAGGGATGGATTTTTTGGTTTGAAATAAACATTTAGAAAACCGATGCAGAAGCTTTTGCTAACCATGGCTTTGTTTTGGTGAGCGCAATTCAACCATTAACATCAGTTTTTTGTTAAAATCAGCATAAAGTAGAGAAAATAAATAGGTATACAACAACACATGAGGACGGAGGGATATCATTGAATGACAGTAAGGCATATGAATTTTGGTTTATAACAGGCAGTCAGCATCTTTATGGGCAGGATACCCTTGATAAAGTGGCGGAGCACTCCATGGAAATGGCGCGGGCCTTGGATTTAGAGCATTCCATTCCGGGAAGAGTTGTTTACAAGCCGACAGTGAAAACTCCGGATGAGATCAGCAAGCTTTGTGAAGAAGCAAACAGCGCGCAAAGCTGTGCAGGTATTATTACCTGGATGCATACCTTTTCCCCTGCGAAAATGTGGATAGCTGCTTTGTCAAATCTACGCAAGCCGCTACTTCACCTGCACACACAGTACAACCGGGATATACCCTGGAGCAGTATTGACATGGATTTCATGAATTTGAATCAATCTGCCCATGGAGACCGGGAATATGGATTTATTGGGACAAGATTGCGGTTGGCACGGAAAGTGGTTGCAGGCTACTGGCAAGATCCAGAGGTTCTCCACAGGGTTGCTGTCTGGATGCGTGCCGCTATTGGTTATGCTGAAAGCCGCAGGCTTAAGATCGCACGCTTTGGTGATAACATGCGACAGGTTGCCGTAACAGAGGGCGATAAAGTGGAAGCCCAGATTAAACTCGGATGGGCTGTAGACGGTTATGGCATTGGTGATCTTGTACGGCTTGTCCATGAAGTATCCGACCAGGAAGCCAACCGGCTTCTTGAGGAATATTCAGAGTGCTATATTATGCCTGATGAAGCCCGTTCGGAAGGGAACATCCGAGAAGCTGTGAGGGTTCAGGCGAAGATTGAGCTTGCCTTAAAGGCCTTTCTGAAGGAAGGCGGTTACGGTGCTTTTACGACCACCTTCGAAGATCTTCATGGGCTGAAGCAGCTTCCAGGTCTGGCTGTACAGCGCATGATGGAAGCCGGGTACGGTTTTGGTGGCGAGGGAGACTGGAAAACCTCAGCCATGGTCCGGCTTGTGAAGCTGATGGGTTCAGGCCTTGATAAGGGAACCTCCTTTATGGAAGATTATACGTATCATATGGAACCCGGTAATGAAATGGTATTAGGTGCACATATGCTGGAGGTTTGTCCCTCAATATCTGCAGAAAAGGCACGTATTGAAGTTCATCCCCTTGGAATAGGCGGAAAGGCTGACCCTGCGCGTTTGGTTTTCAAAGGTAAATCAGGCCCGGCCATGAATGCTTCCCTGATCGATATGGGGGATCGGTTCCGGTTGATCATCAATTCAGTCGATGCTGTAAACCAAGAAAAAGACATGCCAAACCTTCCTGTAGCCAGGGTATTGTGGAAGCTTCAGCCATCTTTCCAGGACGCCACCGAAGCATGGATCCTGGCCTGCGGTGCGCACCATACTGTGTTTTCCTACGACATCACCGAGGAACATATGGTTGATTGGGCGGAAATGAACGGAATAGAAGTTTTGCTGATCAATAGAGATACAAAAATGCAGGATTTTAAAAGAGAACTTTTGTGGAATGATATGATTTGGCGGTTAAGATAACTGCTGGCTTCGGAAATACGGGAAGCATAGAATAATGTATTTCCGTCTTATTCTTTCAGGGATTATCGATAAGGCAATCCAAACTTTTAGTTTGAGGTTGTCTTTTTTCGATGCCGGTCAGCCTGATTCGTGGTATAATGCATTCATAAAGGAGGGATGATCTTGAATAAACTTTATATTGCATCCGGTAACGAACCGCTAAGGATGACTATTGATTTGTTAAATGCAATCAATCCTCTTGGAACCCGAAGCAAAGAAATTGCCATCGGCATCAAGCCTAATCTGGTATGTGCTTCACCTGCGAGCCAAGGTGCTACAACACATCCGGAGATCGTTGAAGGCATTATCATATATCTTTACAATAATGGTTACAAAAATGTTAAGATTATTGAAGGCTCATGGGTAGGTGACAGCACGAAAAGGGCATACAAGGTATGTGGTTATGAAGCAATCTCAAAAAAGTATGGTGTTCCCCTGATCGATTTAAAGGACGATAAGTATATTACTCGTTCCTATAAAGGAGTGGAGCTTCATATTTGCGAAACAATTTCCAATTTGGATTATTTGATTAACGTTCCTTTAATCAAAGGACACTGTCAGACAAACATCACCTGTGCGCTAAAGAACATGAAAGGGGTTATTCCCGACAGCGAAAAGAGAAGGTTTCATACCATGGGGCTTCATAAACCCATTGCATATCTAAACGCATTAATCAAACAGGACCTGATTATCGCAGATGCCATCTGCCCAGATCCGTATTTTGAAGAAGGCGGAAGACCAAAGAAATTGAACAAGATCGTTGCAGGCTTTGATCCCGTGCTAATGGATTCTTACGCTGCGCAGGTATTGGGCTATAAAGCAACCGATGTTCAATATATTCAGCTTGCTTGTCAAGAGGGTATCGGTAACCTGATGAATCAGGATACAGAGATGATATATGTAAATAACGATGGTGCTGAAGCTCCAAATGAGGTCCAAATTAAACAAAAAGAAAAAAAATACCTGAATATGATAGAGGATGCCGATGCATGTTCAGCGTGCTACAGTAATCTTGCTGTCGCGTTGGAAAAGTTGAACAAGGAAGGGTTGACTGATGCTATTGCAGATCAAATATGCATAGGGCAGGCCTACCGTGGATACAAGGGATATATGGGCGTGGGGAAATGCACTGACAGCTTTGAAAAGCATTTACCCGGATGTCCGCCGGATGTTGACGCAATTATTCAGTTTCTAAAACAGCAAATCGTCGAGGATTGAATTCAAAGTATCTACAATTCATACGCAGCTTCCAGCTATGCAGTAATCAGAGAAAATTTTCAGAGGCCCAAGTCACATATGTTTGACTTCTCTAGGTTACTGTTCACACCCTATATCTCATCAGATACCTCTGAACAGTAACTTCTCTAGACCTGAGACAAATATTGGTAGACATAATCTATTGACAATGAAGGATTGACCTGTTACAATGAGATTCCGCCACCGAGACAAAGACGGGAAAACAACTTGGACAGCATGAGATGCTAAGGTGGCGGAGATAGCGAATCCGTGTTGAAAACCCAATGGAAACTATCGCGATGCGGAATAGAGAAAGACGGGTCGCAGATAGAACCAGTTATCCAGAATTTGGGGCAACATAAGGTGTTGACAAACATCACGCAACGTGGTA
>JAAYKJ010000100.1 GCA_012522505.1 Clostridiaceae bacterium | reverse complement strand
CACCTGATCCTGAAGGAAGACTTCATATGAGTCCTTGTCCAGAAGCTGCATCAATTTCTTCACAAAGCCCATAGCAAGCCCTGCTGTTTTTGTCCCTTCCAGCTTTTCGGCTGTTTCAACAAGCTCGTTCAGGCATTGTTCAATCCCCTGCCTCACCGATGAACTCAGGTTTTGCCAGGTGTTGTCCTGTAGCCCGTCTACATCGTTGTTATCGTTTTCTTCCGCAGCCAATGCTGCATACTGCAGTAAGGCCACGATATCATCCATAACCGCAAGCAGCTTTTCGCTATGCAAAACCAAGGCGGCACTGTCCGAATTGGTTTCCTCTTCATCCCGGATCCGTTCTGGATTGCTTTCCATTTTTTCTGGCTCGGTAACATTTTCTTCAACCCGAATCCGTGATGAATTGTTATTCCCACATTCCGGATCTTCCCTAACAGCCATGCCCTGCTGCTTGTCATACTTACGGCTCTGATGCTCTGTTCTTTCAAGTCGTCCGCGTTGTGAATCGAACGCTGTTATTCTTTCGTCGCCCTTTTTTGCGGCTTTCAGGGAGTCGGCTCCAAGATTTTCAGTTTTGGCCTGCCCACGGCTGGCATAATATGGCCTGCGCAGGCTTGCTTCGAATGTCTTCAGAAAATTATCTGCTTTCAGGGAATTCTCCACCACGAAACCTACTGGGACGGCTTCTATTTGCTTTCGTATTTCAGCTTGATTAATCGTTATCATTTTCCTCACCCCCTTTCCATGCAATACTGAGTTATTCTTTAATACCCGGCAAATCATCCTTTACCAGGCAGAGAACAACCGACAAGATCATGACCCCGTTTTTTCCTCCGCAATCTTTTTCATCAACTCAGCGGCAAACTTTGGGTCCATATTTTCAATGATTTCTGCAGCTGTATCCGTTTTCATGGCAGAAATCAGGTTTATCAGCATCGGCATATCTTCGGCCCCTATCTCGGATAGGATAGCCGCTGCGTTTGCGGGCGCCATCTCCGCATATGACTTGGCAAGGGATTTATATTTCTGATCTGTATTTTTCTCTTCTGTCAGCTCTCTGTATATTTCCTGCGAAGTTTGCGGATCAATCCTTTCAAAATATGATAAAAAGGCATCCTTGTTTCCCTGGGCGATGAGCCTGGACAATTCTTTCCTTTCAGCTTCCAATTCAGCTGTTTGCTTATTGATTTGCTCTATCGTTTTTTCATTCTCCAGACGGATAGCTTCGGCTTCTTCTTTTAAACTTTCCCATTGGTGCTTTTCATTCTCCAGTTGCGAAATACGTTCATTTGCCTTCTCAAGCTCGGCAGAAAGCTCTGCTTCCATATTTCTGAGTTGATTGTACCTGGTCAGAAGCTCTTTCTGTGTTAAATGCTTGGGATCATACGGATCCGCAGTTTCCGGAAGCGGGGGCAACGCCAGTTTTATCACGGGTATTCTTTCCAAACTGGGCCGAAAGCTCTCCCCAAGCCCATAAAGATTATTTTTTAAAACATAATAAAAGGCCCCTCCAAAAACAACCAAAACGATAAGTAATGATAGCAAAACGGTCAGCAATCCGTGCAGCAACCCGTCTGTTCTTCCCTTCTTATCGCTTCCCTGCGTATTGGGGCCTTTTTCCTTCGCGTTATTTTTTTGTGCCATGGTTTTCTCCTGCGATATATCCTTTATCGTCAACGGGGTTTATGGATTCCCTGAAGCTAACCAATTCATCTACAAGCAACTGCCCTGCTTTCTCCTGCTCCTTTCTGAATGCGTCCAGTTCTTTTTCCTTCAGTTTCTCCAAAACCTTCTTCTCTTTCATGATTTCAATGAGTCTTTCTCTAATTTTATCGACATTATCCTCCTCTTCATTAACCTTCATCTTTTGAGAAGCGTCCCTGTCATAGAGAGCACTGATATACACCATCCGTTGTTTTAATTTTGCCAGGCTGGCCTTCACAGAACTTTCGGCCCGGTATTGATTCTCCTGAGCGTTTATTTCAGACTGAATGCCTTTTAGAATCTTCTTTTGCAGCTCCAGCTCCTGTATGGCGACTCCCAGTTCGATTTTGATGGCCTTTTCCAGTTGTTTTTTTATATTGAGAAGAGATTCCAATCGAAAATGATAGGATGGCATAATTTCACCTCTGAGAACAAGGGTTTATTTCTGGATCGATTGCTGCATCATTTCAAGGGTGCTCTGGAAGGTAAACTTTTCCTCTGTACTTTGTACCAGGAACTTATTAATGTTGGAAATTACTGAAATGGCCTGATCAATCTCTTGATTGCTTCCTTTAACGTAAGCCCCGACATTGATCAGATCTTCCGCCTCGCTGTATACAGCAAGGTTCTTGCGTATTTCTCCCGCTGTCTTCTTGTGTTCATCTGTCACAATATCATTCATGACACGACTAATAGAACCCAGTACGTCTACCGCGGGATAATGGTTTCTATGGGCCATCTGACGTGATAGAAAAATGTGACCATCGAGTATGCTCCTTGCCGTATCTGTGATGGGCTCGGTCATGTCATCACCGTCTACGAGAACGGTATACAGACCTGTTATCGAGCCTTTCGCAGAAGTACCGGAACGCTCCAGCAGCTTGGGCATGATAGAAAAAACAGAAGGTGTATAGCCTCTTGAAACAGGAGGCTCACCAATAGCAAGCCCGATCTCCCGCTGGGCCATTGAAAAGCGGGTTAATGAATCCATCAGGAGAAGGACATCCTTTCCTTGATCACGGAAATATTCTGCAATCGCGGTTGCCACCATTGCACCGGTTTTTCGGATTAACGCAGGCTGATCCGATGTGGCCACAACCACTACCGACCTTTTCAGCCCATCCTCTTGAAGGTCTCGTTCGAGAAAATCCCGCACTTCCCGTCCGCGTTCTCCAATCAGTGCGATGACGTTTATATCTGCCCTCGTATTTCTGGCGATCATCCCAAGCAAAGTGCTTTTACCAACACCACTTCCTGCAAAGATTCCCATTCTTTGCCCTTTTCCAACCGTTAGTAGCCCGTCAATGCACTTCACACCCAGGGGCAGCACTTCGTTGATCCTCGGTCTTTCCATGGGATGGGGCGGTGTATTGTTCACAGGATAACGCCCGCTGATCTCCATCCTTCCCTTGCCGTCGATCGGTTTACCCAGACCGTCCAAAACCCTTCCAAGTAACCCTTGCCCGACACAAACAGACAATTCCATTCCTGTTGCGATAACATCGTTCCCCGGTGCTATGCCACTCATTTCACCCAAAGGCATCAGAAGGACACCCCTGTCGTGAAAACCAACAACTTCCGCCAAAACCTCTCTTTTTAACCTGGGATTAATAATGCGGCATAATTCTCCGACTCGGGTTTCAGGACCGTTGGATTCTATCGTCAGCCCTACAACCTTTGAAACCTGACCCTTATAAGAAATGAACTGTTGCTTTTGCAGTGCTTCTCTATATTTCTCCAAATCGATATGGGTGGTCATTGTTAATCCCCTCCAAGGATTTCCCTGAAGGTGTCTTCTACAGCCTTCAATTGTGTGTCTACACTGCTGTCCACTGATCCAAAACCGGTCTCAACAATACATGAGCCTTTTTCAAGAGCACTATCCTTTTTTATGGTTACATTGCGCACATTATTAAGCCCCTCAATAAGCTTTTCCTTGTTTTCCAGCGCAACTTCATAATCATCCGGACTAACGGTTATCATAATATCTTCCGAAAGAGAACTATCCAAAAGTGCTTTCCGGATTAAACCAACGATAATATCCGTGTTGTGGTATAATTCCATGCCAATAACCTTACGACTGATTTCAAGAATTGTCTCAACGATTTCGCATTCCAGGTTCATAACTGTATTACGAACCATTTCTTCGGAAGAGCGTTTCAGGTCTTCAGCTTCCTGGATAAGGTTCTGGTAATGCTCTCTGGCAAGTTTTTCACCATTCCGGTATCCCTCTTCCTTCGCTTTTTGTTCGACACCCATCATATGGGCAATAATTTTCTCCTCGGCCTGTGTAAGCAAGTCATTGGCTTCCTGGGTAGCCTTTTGTATGATTTCTTCTGCTTGCCGCTTTGCATTTTCAATTATTTCCTCTTCCTTGTCGCGAACCGTAGCACCTGGATCCCCGTCCACTTTTATCGGTGTGATTTTTCTCTGCTTTACAGGATAGGGATTTCCCATATTAACTTGATATTTTTTATATACATTGTTTCCATAACTGTTATACAACGATTTCGTCCCCTCCGCCTCTGGATATGATGATCTCTCCTGCATCCTCCAGCTTTCTAATCACGTTAACAATCTTCTGCTGCGCTTCTTCCACATCCTTTAACCTTACAGGGCCCATAAACTCAATGTCTTCCTTTATCATCTCCTGCAAACGTTTGGACATATTGTTGTATATCAGGTTCTGCACTTCTTCGGTTGCCCCCTTCAGTGCAAGTGCCAGCTGATTATTGTCCACTTCACGAAGGAAGCGCTGAATGGCGCGATTATCAAGCTGAAGAATATCTTCAAAGACAAACATCCTTTTACGGATTTCTTCCGCAAGGTCTGCATCTTCGATTTCCAGTGTTTCCATGATAAATTTCTCGGTGCCACGGTCTACCGAATTCAAAACATCCACTATGGCTTGTAAACCTCCGGTAGCTGTGTAATCTTCCGTTACCAGAGACGAAAGTTTTTTCTCCAGCACACGTTCAACTTCTTTGATTATTTCAGGGGACGTGCGATCCATCACCGCAATGCGCCGGGCTACATCCGCCTGCTTGTCCTGTGGTAGTGACGACAATACAACCGCCGCCTGCTGGGGTTTGAGATACGCCAGAATAAGGGCGATTGTCTGCGGGTGCTCGCTTTGTATAAAATTCAAAACCTGGGCAGGATCGGCCTTCCTGACAAAATCGAATGGTCTTACCTGAAGGGAAACGGTAAGCTTATTGATGATTTCCATGGTCTTCTCGGTGCCCAGCGCTTTTTCAAGAATAGCTTTTGCATATCCGATACCACCTTCGGCGATATATTCCTGTGCAAGGCATATCTGATAGAATTCCTCCAAGACCCGATCCTTGTCTTGGGGTGATACGCTGCGAATATTGGCAATCTCCAAGGTTAGCTGCTCAATTTCTTCTTCGCTCAGGTGTTTGAAGATTTGCGCTGAGCGTTCTGGTCCCAGAGTGATCAGTAGCATTGCGGCTTTTTCCCTGCCCGTATATTCTCTTGTCATTTCTCCCCTGGGTCCAGCCACAACAGACACCTCCTAATCCCAATCCTCAGTCAGCCAGTTCCGCAGCAATTGAGCAACTGCATCGGGTTTTGCCGCTGCAAATTTCTCTATCTGTTCCTTCAGCTCGTCATTCTCACCCAGCTCAATATTGGGTAACCCGGGCATACGCTTTTCAGGAACAATGAATTGGGGTCCGGCAAAAGCTGCTTCGGGCTCTGCGGCCAATTCCTCTTCGATTTCCTCTTTCTTTCTGGGAATCATCAAAATAACCATTACAGCAAGCAGAATCAACATCAAAATATACAGCCCGTATCTTTCGATAAACATCCCCAAAGTATCAGAGAATTGAACCTCTGCAACTACTTCAGGTAACAGCTTTTGAATACTGACAGAGATATTGTTCACTGGTATTCCCATCGCATTGCTGGCATCAGCCTTTATCTGGTCGATATACTCTGTCGTCAAAGAATCTGCTGTTTCCACTGCATGACCGTACCAAAGCGTGATCGTTGCTCTTGATTCCGATGGTATCAGTTTTCCCAATGCCTTACTGGATTCAATTTCTTTCTCGTTAAACAAACGCTCTTCCAGGTTTTGCTCTTTCTCATATCTGGAATTGCCATCTGAACCAACCTGATAGGTGGTGGTTCCGGGATTGGTATCCAACCCAGGCGCTTGGCCGGGCTGCGCATTCTCCAGTTTTTCCTCCAGTGTCTCCAAAATCTTGACAAAGCCTTCTCCATCGCTATCCGGTGCAGAATATTGTAGTTCTCTGCTGTTTAATACATCAAAATCAAGCTTTGCACTGACGGTTACACTCATCGTATCGAAATTTGCATTTTGGATCATGCCTATCCGAAAATGCTTGTATACTTTCTGTTCAAGCTCCAGCTCCCTGTCACGCCTCATCTCTTCCTGCGTTCCGGCAACACCAATGGAATAATCTGATTGTGATGCATTCAAAGGGTTCAGAAATTCATCAACCAATGTGATGTTTTCCTTGGGTATCCCAATGGAAGCTGCTACAACCCTGGCGCAAGCATCAACCTGTTCAGGTGTCAGCCTGCCCTTTGTCTTTAGCGATACAAAAGCGGAACCCTGGTCCTCCGTATCTTTTTTGCTGGCCCAATAGGTTTTTTCAGGCTTTGTGTATTGAACGGAGGCATCCAAAACATTTTCAAACTTTTTCAGCTTATACACAAGATTTGTCTGTTCAAACTGTCTCCATAGCTTTGCTTTATCCTCTTCAGTTACTGTTAGGGACAATTTGGACCAGCTCTGGTCAAAAATGACATCCGGGCTGATTAAACCGGCTTCACTGGCAAGATCAAATTCAATGTCTGCTTTTCTGCTGCTGTCCACTAAGATCTGGTCGCTTGCTTTTTTGTACTTAATTCTGTTGGTGTCCAAGTAGTCAACAATTGCCTTGACATCGTACTCATTTCCGCTTTCCAGTAATGGAACATAGTCGGTTTTCAAGCTGATGAACAGGGTAAACACTATGGCCGCAAGGATCACCCCGGCGGTGACCAAAATACTGGTTTTTTGCCCTTTCTCCAGATCCCTCCAATAGTCTTTTATCTTATCCCACAGTTTCACCAAACCTTCCGGCATTTCTATCCCTCCAGACCGGCTTTTCTTTTGTGTAGCCAAAAGTTACGATTTCTCTGTACCCCCTGGCCCTATAACTGCATTCGCAAGATTTCTGTATAGGCATCAAGTATCTTGCCCCGAACTTCAATGACCATATCCAGAGCTATTGAAGCCTTCTCGGCTGCGATTAACACAGAATGGATGCTGTCTGTTCTCCCGGCGATAAAATCATTTGTAATCGCCTCTGATTCTTTTTCCAATTGATTTACATTATTAAGAGCCGCAGACAACATCTCTTTAAAACCGGGGCTACTTGTCTGTTCGCTTTTCAGCGTTTTTGTCTGAGCCTGCAAGCTCTGTTGTATGGATTGGAGCCCAGCTATACTCATTTGTTTCCTCTCCTTTGAACCCTCAAACACCAATCTTGCATAAGCCATATGCTGCAACGATATACCAGCAACATAAGAAAAATCGTTTCATTTTCATGATGGCATTTGCTTACCGAAGCATCCATGCCACTATATTTGCGACCTGTATGGCAGGCTGCCACCATATGTATGCCGCTAACGATTGATGGTTATTCCAGCCTGTCAAGCGGAAACTTTAATTGTGCTTTCGCAAAAAAGAGCATGTTTACTTACCAATTTCAAGTGCCTTCATGGCCATTGATTTTGTGGTGCTGATTGCAGTTACGTTTGCTTCGTAAGCTCTTGTGGCAGAGATCATATTCACCATTTCAGTGACCACATCCACGTTAGGCATCTGAACAATGCCATTCTCATCGGCCTCGGGGTGACCTGGATCATACACGCTCTTAAGCGGTGTTGGGTCTTCCACAATTGCAGAAACACGCACACCACCGCCCGATAACAATTTGTGGCCGGCTTTTGACAGGTACGATGAAAAAGGAACATTTGCGTCCCGCGCCTCAAAAATAACCGTTTTTCTACGATAAGGCGTACCATCTTCTGTACGGGTTGTGTTCACATTTGCAATATTCTCTGAAATGGTGTCCATTCTGAGCCGTTGAGCAGTTAATGCGGATGCACTTGCCTCCAGTGCAGTGAAAAAACCCATGGTTTACCTCCCCTTAATCACATTCCTGAGCTTGGCGAACTGGCCATTCATGCGCTGTATCAGCGTATTGTAACGAAGCGTATTCATTGCCATTTGTGCCATTTCACGCTCAATGTCGATATTGTTTCCATCAAGGCGATAGCTGTAATTTTCATGGTCATTGACCACTTTTATCCCTTTTCCGCCTGATAAACGTGACATTCCATTCTCTATACGGCTGTGTTTCATTTCGGAATTCAAATACTCTTCGAATTGCTCTTCTTTACGTTTATACCCTGGTGTGTCGGCATTTGCAATGTTCTGAGAAATGACATCATTGCGAAGCCAAGCGGCATCCAATGAGTTTTCAAGTTTCTTGTTTGGAAAAAGCAATTTTCCTAACAATAGGATCACCCCTTAAAGAATATGTATTCTTTTTCTCTTATGTTAAAAGCCGTTTTGGCCAGTAAAATTGCTTCTATTTATAATAAGCTGATTTTATCTTATCACACTGTGTTTATAAATACAATAAATGTAACAGAGAAAAATATCACAATATCCGTTAATGATTATTATTTTGTGGTAAATTGTATTATATAGTTCCTAAGCGGCACTGCCATTATTTGTAAAAAAAACTGGAGGTGGTTGAATGTCTTCGATTTCAGGAGCCGTTGGTTCATATTATGGTGTGAAAAACACGAACGCTGCTATTACCGCTCAGGCCGCCCTTCAGAAACTTTCTCAGGAAACGATGAAGCAGCAAATGCGTGATCTGATTCAGAGTATGCCAAGGGAAAATTCAGGTAACCGTGGCAGAGTAATTGATATTTACGTATAAAGCTGTAAAGCTTAACCAATAGAAAAACCGCCATTCTCACCATAACTTTCTACTTATATATTAGGGATTAACAGCCATAATAAGTAGCGAGGAGGTGAAAAAGAGATGGCAAACAGTAATAACAGCAACAGCAAAACTGCTTTTGACAACATGAAATATGAGATTGCCAATCAGTTGGGTATCAGTCTGAAGCAAGGCTACAATGGCGATTTAACCTCAAGAGAAGCAGGGACAATCGGTGGAAACATAGTGAAGAAAGTTTTCCAGAGCTACACCGGAAATCAATATCCTCAATACGATACAAACAACAATAAGTAAGTTTACAGTTGTAACCTTTGAATGTTCCTGTTCAAAGGTTACAGTTTTCTTTTCGGAAGTAACAAAATTAAGATAATAGCAACGATTCAGGCAACAGGAACCTAAAATGGTTCCTGCTGCCTTTTTTCCTTTTTATCATGACAATCCTGATGTTGGTTTTCTTCTTCAGGGTTCTTTTTTTTGCCCATCAGAGGTGTTATTTTATCCAAAAGCCCTGGAACAAAATCCAATACACGATCGATCGTTGAATTATACTCTACTGGCAAGAGCTTGATCGCACTGTTTTTGCCTACCACCATAAAAGCCACAGGATGAATCGTCACACCTGCTCCACTGCCTCCTGCAAAAGGAAAACCTTCGTCACCCGAGGCAGATCTTGACTCTTTCTGACTCTGGTAATCACCACCCCCGGCTGCAAAGCCAAAGGCCACCCTGGAAACCGGTATGATTACCGTATCATCGGCAGTCTGAACCGCATCTCCCACAATTGTATTCACATCCACCATATCCCGGATGCTTTCCATGGCCGTTTTCATCAACTCATCAATCGGATGCGCTCCCATTGCAACACCTCCATATTTTATCAGTCCTTGATTATCTTTTGCTGTTATGTGTAAAACTATTCAAGATTACTGGGTTTTTTCTTTACGGTGGCTATCAGGTTATGTGCCACAAGCAGGAGCATTTTGAAGATAACAACACGAAAAATGGCTTGAAAAATCAGTTCATTCTTGTCATTCTGAAAATCAGGCAGGAAATTGTAGTATTGATGCTCCAGTTTAAAGTTTTTTGCAAGAAAAATCAGTACAAACTGCCACAGGATTAGGAAAAGACCGTAAAGAACAGCATTGGCAGCTGCGTCTTCGATGGAGAAGGTTCCGTCGATGGAGAGCTTTTCGATATGAAAAATCTTACCCCTTTGCTCCTGGATGGCTTGGTTGATAAGGCCAAGGAACCTTGCCCGGAGAACGCCTTTTTCCTTTTGATTGATTTGCCAGTTCTTTTTTTCCCTCTCATCTCTTCCGCTTTTAATCTCAAAGACCTTTATTACCTTAAGTAGGTCTCCTTTAATGGTATAAGTGATACCGGTATCTTTGGCAATGAATACAATATTGATACGGAAGCTTATCAACAGAAGCAGTGAAATAAGCAAAACTGGCACAAAAACAGCCGGAAGGATCATTTCTGTCACCTCTCCGGCTATTTTATCCATATTCATCCATTATATTCCTTTTAGACCTAATCGATGGGTATTTTGTCCATCACTGTCTGTATCTCATGCATTTCCACCTGAGGCAGATCATTCATTGAAGAAAAGCCGAATACCCGAAGGAACTCCTCTGTGGTGCCATAAAGCCTGGGTTTTCCTGGGCTATCCTGCCTTCCCGTCTCTTCAATCAGGTTTTTTTCCATCAGATTGATAATAACACTATCTGAATTCACACCGCGGATCTGCTCAACCTGCGCCCTGGTAACCGGTTGATGCCAGGCAATAATCGCCAGCACTTCATAGGCAGCCTGCGACAGTCCCTGCTTTTTGCGGCTGGTACCCAAAGCCGCAATGTACTGTTCATACTCTGGTTTTGTACACAATTGGTAGCTTGTCCCCAGTTGACGCAACATAATCCCTCTGTGAGAATTGCGATATTTCATTTCCAGGTTCGACAAAATACTGGCTGTAGTCTTTCTGTCTTGATCAACAATTTCAGAAAGCTTCTCCAGCGAAACAGAATCCCCTGCTGTAAATAATACAGCTTCCAGAATGCTTTCTATCTCCCGAAGATCATTCATATACTGCTGTTTCCTTTCTACGAGGTTCACCATCAATGTGCTCCAGAAAAATCTCGCCAAATTCCTGTTCCTGCGAAATAGAGGCTTTTCCCATTCTGACAATCTCCAGTGCGGCCAGAAAACCCGTCGCTACTTCAAGCCGGGACATCTTCTTCAGGTTGAATACTTTGGAAAAGCTTAACCGAACACTCTTTTTCAGTCGCGACAAGATCTCTTTTATTTTTAGCCGCAGAGAAACTTTTTCATGCTGCAGAATTCGGTTCATCTTTTTGGTATCGTTATTCTGCCGATCCTGGTAATTCTGTAAAACCATTTGGTAGCTATCCCTCAACAGGAGGGAGGAAACCTCCAGGTTAATCTCATATGCCGATTCGGGCAGGATTTCGGGCAATTTGTAATAAGCCCCCTGCCATTGTTTCTCTCTTTCCTTGAGCAGTGCTGCAAATTCTTTGGCTTTCCTGTACTCCACCAGTTTCAGGATCAATTCTTCCCTGGGATCAACATCCGTGTCCTGTTCATTTTGATGAACAGGCAGCAAAAGCTTTGACTTGATGTGAAGCAATGTGGATGCCATCACCAGGAAGACACTGGCAATTTCCAAGTCCATCTCCTGCATAGCAAAAAGATAGTCCATGTATTGATCTGTGATCTCAACAATGGGAATATCATAAATATCAATCTGATTCTTTTCAATCAGATAAAACAGCAAATCAAAAGGGCCTTCAAAATTCTTCAGCCGTATTGTACATGCATCATGGAGCGCACTTTTCATTGGTAACTCCTTTAAACTGGCAGCCTGAAAAGCTGTATCCCGGCTTCAGAAACGTGTTATTCCATCCAGTTTATCTTCATGGCACTGCGTACTTCCTCCAGTGTATTCCTGGCAACCTCCCGTGCCTTGCAGTTACCTTCCTGGATGATGTCCCTGATATCGTCGGGATGCTTTATAAGCTCTGAGCGTTTTTCATATATCGGATTATGAAATGCCGAAACTTTTTCGGCCAGATTTTTCTTACACTGAACACAACCAATACAGCCACCCTTGCACTGCGTTTCGATTTCAGGAACTTCAGCCTCGTTGAATATTTTATGAAAGGCAAAAACCGAACATACTTCCGGATGACCCGGATCGGTTTTCTTAATGCGGGCGGGATCGGTTACCATGCTCATGATTTTTTGACGAACTTCTTCCGGTGTGTCCGCAAACCCGATTGTGTTCTGATAGCTTTTGCTCATTTTCCGTCCATCCAGGCCTGGAAGCACTTTTGCCTTTGTTAAGAGAGATTTCGGCTCGGGAAAAACATTCCCATACAGAAAGTTGAACCGTCTTGCGATCTCTCTGGTCAGCTCTACATGGGGAACCTGATCCTCACCAACAGGAACAAAACCCGCCTTGTATATCAGAATATCGGCTGCCTGTAAACAGGGGTATCCTAAAAAACCATGCGTGGTAATGTTCTTTTCCTTCATTTGAGACAGCTGATCCTTGTAGGTAGGGTTGCGCTCCAACCAAGACAACGGTGTTATCATTGAAAACAACAGATGTAGCTCTGCATGTTCCTTGATTTCGCTTTGCAGAAAAAACACGCTCTTTTTTGGATCAAGCCCACAGCTTATCCAGTCAGCCAGAATTTCTGTTATATTCTTTTTGTAGTCGCTGGTATCTTCATATCCGGTGGTCAGCGCATGCCAATCCGCAACAAAATCATAACAGTTATATTCCCCTTGGAGGCGCACCCAGTTCTCCAGCGCTCCAAAGTAGTTTCCCAAGTGCAACACACCTGTAGGTCGCATACCGCTTACAATCGTCTTTCGCATCATTACCTCCAATGACCGAATGGGCTCCTATGCAAAAACACCTGTTGTTCAGCTTAGGCCGAGCAAACTTACGGGTTTACGGGAGATCCGATTCTGTCTTGTATTGGTTTCAGGTTATAGTTTACAGCATTCACGCTGCAAAGTCCAGCTTAACGGGAACTTGATCAAATGAAAAGTCCGATAATTTTTTCCGCTACCCATAGCATGCTTTTTGCTATGGGTGTGGTGAAGAATCCAAGTATTTGGCCAAAACCGTCTCTGAGAAAAACGATTGCAATTAGGAAAGCCAACCCAATATACCTCTCATACTGCATAAACCTGAAATAGGTTTCTGTTGGCAACACCGCTGAAAGGATTTTGGAGCCATCCAAGGGTGGTATCGGAAGCAGATTAAAGACAGCAAGGTTGATATTGATAATAAAAAGCATCCTTAAGAATTGATACAGGTAGAAGGAAAAGCCTGTTCCTGCAAGAATACTCTCATAGTTTGTAATGATTGTAACTTCCAGCGGAAAAACCGAAACAAAGGCCAGCAATAAGTTTGACAGAGGACCGGCAACACTTGTCAGCATCATTCCCTTCTTTTGATCTCTGAAATAGAAAGGATTCACTGGAACAGGCTTCGCCCATCCAATTCCGGCAACAAACATGACAAGGGTTCCTACCGGGTCAAGGTGCTTTAGTGGATTCAGTGTCAATCGTCCCTCATTTTTCGCTGTCATATCACCCAGGCGATATGCTATATATCCGTGGGAAACCTCATGAAAGGTTAATGAGAGCAATAATACGGGAATCATCAAAATATAGTAATGCAGGGTTTCGTTCAAAATGTTGTCTCCTCAAAAAAATATTTTATTATGAAATCTCCATCTACGGTGACGGGTGCGCTTATTCTGCCATATAGCCAGCAAGCGTTCACTTTCCTATGCGGTATAAAGACCGCCAACCAAGCCCGCGTGTGGAGGAAGATTTATTGGGAAAATAGTGATTTTATCAGGTTATAAACCGGTTCAAAGAAAATAAGTATTCCCACAAGAATAGCAGTAATGGCTGAGGCAAGAACTGCACCGGCTGCGAGATCTTTTGCTTTCTTCGCCTCGGGTGAGTAATCTTTTGTAATCATATCTACCAATGTCTCAGCAACGGTATTGAGCAGTTCGCATACCATCACAAACCCAATCGTCAGAAACAAAAGAGCCCATTTTATTACGGGCAATCGGAATACGATTCCAAAAACAACGACAACACAAGCGACCAGACAATGTATTCTGAAATTTCTCTCGCCAGAAAAAGCTGTCATTAACCCGTACCAGGCATTTTTGAAACTATCCAGCAATGTTCTGCTTTTCATACCTTTCTCCAGCCCTGCCCCATTCGAAGCTGTGGCGTACCCACTACCTGAACAATCCCATTTCAGACAGGGTCTTTTCCTGCTTTGCTGTCATTATATTTTCCCTGCAGGATTCTTCATGATCATATCCCAAAAGGTGTAAAAGCCCATGAGCCGTTAGAAATGCCAGTTCTCTCTCTGGTGAATGCCCAAAAGACTGCGCCTGTTCCAACGCCCTGGGAACACATATGACGATATCCCCCAAAAAAAGTCTGCCGTTGTCCATGTCGCAAACACCGGGTTGCCGTAGAAACCTGCCGTCATGCATATCCAGCATCGGGAACGATAAAACATCTGTAACTGTATCTTTCGCCCGGAACTCTCCATTTATCCTGCGTATCTCTTCGTTCTCCACCAAAAGGATGGAAACCAGGGCAGGATCGGAGAATCCTTCATGTTTCAACACGGTCTGTACTGTCTTCAGCAGTAGCTGCTTCAGTGGTTTCATCGGAAAGAGCCTTTTGCTCAACTTGTTTTGGATGATCGTCTCCATTCTTTTTTTCCTTCTTGTCAATCGCATTATACACCTGACTGTCCAATTCGGTTAGCGTATTTTTCTTTTCAAGTTCAGGATATTCGGTTCGTTCATGAAAAAAACCACTCAGAACCGTGAGGAAGCCTTCCGCAATATCATTCATGTCCTTCAGCGTCAGATCACAGTGATCAAACTGTCCGTCATCCAGCTTATCCTTGATGATCTTGCGAATCAAGCCCTCTATTTTTCCTTTTGTCTTGTCCGGCATCGAACGAACAGCAGCTTCAACAGAATCTGCCAACAATACAACCGCAGCTTCTCTGGTTTGTGGTTTTGGTCCTTCATATCGAAAATTCGATTCTTTTACTTCCACTCCTTTTCCCCCCTGGCGGGCCTTATGATAAAAATACGCCACAAGGGTGGTGCCATGGTGCTGCACAATAATATCCCGTATGGGTTTTGGCAGCTTGTATTTCAATGCCAGTTCCTCACCGTCCTTAGCGTGGGAAGTAATAACAAGAGTGCTTAGATTTGCAGTGAGCCTGTCATGAGGGTTTTCAGCCATTTGATTTTCTTTGAAGAACCCAGGCCTCTTTAATTTTCCAACATCATGGAAATACGCACCGACACGAGCCAGAAGCGCATTCCCACCAATTGTTCTTACCGCTACCTCCGCCAGATTTCCAACCATTAAGCTATGGTGATATGTCCCGGGAGCCTCCATCAACAACCTTTTCAGAAGCGGATGGTTCGGATCTGCCATTTCCAGCAATTTCAGCGGAGTTACCATGTTAAAAATACTTTCAAAGAAAGGAAGCAGGCCAATGGCAAGAATCACAGACAAAACCCCGTTCAGAAAGGAAACCCCGCCTTCCCTTAAAATAGCAACCCAATCCTTCTTTTCGATGATACTGACACATGCAGAAATAAGAACGTTCGATGCGCCAATGACAAAGCCCGCCAGGGAAATCCTTCTTCTCTGGTTGGCGTTGGCAGAAAGAAACGCAGCAAATGTTCCGCTGATGATCGACATGAAAATAAAGGTAGTGTTATTCGGGAACAACAAAGCAAGCGCGATTGTCAGGATAAGATTCACAACGATGGAAAGCTGAATATTGATGAATATCGCCAATAAAACAGGTGCGATGAACCCGATTGTGATATATGACGAATATTCTGGAACAAATTCCTTCGCCATCAGGGCAAGAAAAACAGTAAGTACCATGATGCATGCAATAAACAGCAATTCGTTCCGGCTTTCAAAGGTCTTCGCTGAGAAATGCTTCATATAGAACGCAAGAATGAACCATAACATCAACAGAAGCAGAAATACCGACCCCAGAAACAGGTAATCAGGACCGGTTTTTTCATCCAGTATACCAAGCTTTCTGACCACATCAATAATATCCGGAGTCACAATGTCCTCTTTCCGGACAAACCGCTCCCCTTCATAAATCATTACCGGGTTTTCCAGCTTAAACGATTCCAGAAAGTCGCTTTTTTGCTTTTCGGTAGCTGCCTCATCCACCATGCTGTTCGGTACCACGACACCTGTTAGGATATGCCGGGCAACCTGTTGCATCTGGAGGGACGGAATATTCTTGCTGATACGGATATGATAATCTTCGAGAACCTCTGCCAGATTTTCCTGTGTTATTGCCGTTGTGGATATTTGCGGCATAATATCACGGATAAGAAGTTGCTTCAGTTGATTGAGCTCTGTGGTCGCTTCCTGCCGGAACAAAAAGTTTAAAATTTCCTCTGGCATATTTTCAAGGATTGGGATGGAGCTAACCGCATTTTCCTTCTCAAAAAGTTCTACCAGTTTCAATTCTGAGTCGGCCTCCAGCATCGGAATGAATTTCGCCCGGAGAGCATCCAATGTGTCGAAAAAATCGTACATACTGCTCATCATTTTCGTGTTGGTAAGCTCTAATTCCCTGATGACGGGAGGAAGCTCCTTCACTCGTTCATAGGCCAGTTCTTCTGTTTTCATCGTATTTTCAATATCTCTAGAGGCACTGATATCAAAACCTGAGGGGGCTCCCAACGTGAGTTTGTATCGCTTCGGAGCAGCACCTCCCGAGATCATCACAAAAACGGCCAGCAATGATACGCCCCCGATGAGTGCTCTTTGAAAGACATCGTTATTAAAGACTTGTCCAATTTTATTCTTTCTGTTCCTCTTCTCCTTTTTAACCGCCATTTTTACTCCCTGCCCTTCGTTTTCTTAACGAAGCATGGCTCCGCTTCTCTTTCCCTTCTGTTGATTACGGTTTTCATATTGCTCATACGCTCTGATAATGCGTTGAACCAGTTCATGCCTGACCACATCTCTTCCGGTGAGGTAAATAAAACTCAACCCTTCCACTTCGGTCAGAACCTTCTGAACCTCAACAAGACCGGACTTTTTCTCTCCCGGAAGGTCGATTTGAGTGATATCACCAGTAATGATTGCCTTTGAACCCGACCCGATTCTGGTAAGAAACATCTTCATCTGCTCTGGTGTAGTATTCTGCGCCTCATCCAGAATGATGAAGGAATCGTCCAATGTCCTCCCGCGCATATATGCCAGCGGAGCAACCTCAATAATTCCCTTTTCCAGATTGGTCATGTAGGTTTCAGGGCCCATAATCTGATATAATGCGTCATATAGTGGTCTTAAATAGGGATCCACTTTATTCTGCAAATCACCGGGAAGAAAACCCAGCCTTTCGCCGGCTTCTACCGCAGGACGGGTCAGAATAATCCTCGCAACCTGCTTCTCACGGAAGGCTTTCACCGCCATTGCTACCGAAAGGAAAGTCTTTCCGGTTCCCGCAGGACCAATACAAAAAACAATTGTATTCTTCCGGATAGCTTCTATATATTTCTTTTGACCGTATGTTCGGGGTTTAATGGGCTTTCCCCTGGCTGTTAAACATACCAGATCCAGTGGCAGCTCATCTGATACATCCAGTTCTTCCTTTCTTACTTCTATGAGATAATGAACATTCTGTGTAGTAATCATATCTCCTTGCTTTATGATGCTTAAAAGCTTGTGAATAATCTCAAGAGCCTGATCCACCCTGGACTCAAACCCCAATATTTTGATCTCATTTTCTCTGTTTGTTATTTTTACATCCAATGTATCTTCCAGTATCCGAATATTCTGGTCGCAATGACCAAATAGATTCATCGCAGTTTCCATATTGGGTATCTCAATATTTTTTTCAATAACAGTCTCCAATCAATCCCCTCCAATTTCCTGCTCAATGGCGATGTCTTCGGTACACTCCACAGTATATATAATATACTCCTTGTCATCTTCAGTGACAAGCTGCGATTGCTGATCGACAATATCTGCTCCGTCGGGTATTTTTCTGTTGATATCCTGCCATGCGGTTTCCCGTGCCAGTTCTCTTGCCTCATCCAGGCTTAAGGGGACCTCTTCCTCTTCAACTTCATGAAACCGTTGGATGGTAAGACCGAGAGGAAGCCTGAACCTGTCCGCAATCACCAATGTCTTGTCAAATATGCTGGTGTCTACAACGGTGTACGGGTTTTTACCGGATGGCAAACGGATGACAAGATCCAAGAAATAAACACTGTATTGGTTCCATTCCCTGCCGGTGCGCTTACGGTAAACCCGCTTTTTGGGAACCTCTATTTTTACCTCATACCATGTTCGGGCAATCACCTCTCCCATAGCATGAACCTGTGTCGTTCCAAACTCCGGATAAATACTCTCAATATTTCCCGAAACTAAAATTTGTCCCTTAACGACAGTATCCCCTTCTTTGGCCATGGCCAAACCATTTTTAGCCCGAATGGTCAATATGATACCATCCCGGGCTGAAACGATATGACAGGGCCTGTCAGCATCAACCACCTTCGGAGGCTCAGTTCTTTCCTGAACCGATATATGAAGCCTTGTTCCCTTGATCTCCACACCAACCTAGGATAGCTCCTGGTTGTTTATCATCAGTGTGTCGGCCAGCCTTTTCGGATCGATGAAGCGTTTGGAAACACCTCTGTATATGCCCAGGCCATTCATCTGCTCCACTAGTTTTTTGGTTTCTGCCTTTGTATTCACGGTAATTTCTATGGACAAGATGATTGAAGTCATGAAGTATATCAGAATAGCAAACGCGATGATTCCTGCCAGAAAGCCTCTTCGCTTTCTGTATCTTCCCAATAGCCAGGGAAGCCCTTTTTTGGCCTTGATTCGGACGCGACATCTGGATTTTCTGGCTGCTGTGCGGGCACTTTTAAACCCACGCATACTGATTTTCATCTGGATCCGGTTGGAATCCAGCCTTTCCATATCCCAGATCAATATTTGCCTTTTTGTGCAAATATTTACAAACTTTTCGGCGCCAAATCCACTAACAATAATAATAACATAACCTTTTAAATAATGCCATAAGCGAATCAGGAACATATTACCTCCATAGGCGGGGGACACACCGCTGTTTTTTGGGTCATGACACATCTATACAACATAGTCGATGTTGTCGATATCCCCGTATATGATGATACCTTCACTGGTAATCTCCCTAATCTTCATATTCTTCCCGGTAATTGCAATGATGCCGTAATTGGAATTAATTCTGATGATCTCATTGCTGAACTCGATAATTCCTTTGTAGTTCTCAACAAAAACTTCTTTCCTGCCAATGCTTGTGATTTTGGGATGATCTGAAACAATTTCCTCCGGAATTTCCAGTATCCTCGCCAGCTTCTCTCTGACGGTGCGGGACTCCTTTTTCTTCTTTGAAGCAGGCGGGGTCTTCTTTCTTATCATTGCTTCTCACCTCTTGCGAAAGGAATCAGATCGAAGACATCTCCAAACACATAACCCTTTTTCTTTGTGTCGATAATGATCCTTTCCAGGGCTTGTGCATTATCACTGGATACAGCATGGAGCAGAAGAATGGCCCCATTGTGCAGGTTTGGCATGACCTTATTATAGGCATTCTCCCAACCTTTCTGGTTATTACGGTTCCAGTCATCATAGGCAAAACTCCAGAAAACATTGATATAACCCATCTCAGAGGTTACTGAAAGGGATCGCTCACTGTACTCTCCCTTTGGCGGCCTGAGAAATACCATATGCTTGTTAAATTTCTCGAAAAAAAGGCTGTCAAGATCAGCTACCTCCTTCCTCAGCTTTTCATCATCCAAGGTTGGAAGGCTGGGGTGGCTCACGGTATGATTTCCTACAGCGTGCCCTTCCTCTACCATTCTGCGTACCAGGTTCTCATGTTGGTTCAAGTATGGTCCCGTAATAAAGAAGATGGCATTCACTTTCTGTCGTTGCAGTACATCCAGAATGTCATCGGTATAACCATTCTCATACCCTTCATCAAACGTTAGATAGATGACTGGTTGCTCGGTATCGGCAATATAAAGCCCCTGATACTTCTGCAGCAATTCAGGCGTACCCGGATCGGCCTGTGGTGTTTTGTTGTCTTTCACACGTACAATTCCCCAACTCCGGATGCGATTTGTGCTCCCAGCAGTCTCAACCGTATACGCTGCCTCACGAGCGCTTGCGTCGAAGCTGCCGGTAATTTCTTCTGTGAAATCGATATCAGAAAAGCTAAGCTGAAACAGTGTGAGAGCCTCCTCTTTGCCCACATTCATTTGTTCAGCAACGATAATGGCCCCCAGCAAAACGATAAGAACACAAGCAAGGAAAACAAAAAATTTGGGATTGATCATAACAACACCAATAAAAAAAGAGCCCTCCTGAAGGCTATATCTACAACATTCAGGAATGATGAACGAATGCAAAATATTTGAATTCTGTTCATAGGCTCTACATATTCCTATTACTATATATATCATTTTCAAATAAAAAAATTCCAAGCTTGGTTGTGGGTTTGAAAGAAAAGAACAATATTATTCTACAGGCGTTAACAGGTCATGTCGTAGAACGGTGCCATCATCCCGAACACCGGGGATGATAATATTGTCCTCCTGTTTCACCTCTACCTTCAAATCGTAGTATTTCATCATGTCTACAACACCGTACATGATCTTCAGTGAATTTTCCAGCTTTACAGGATCCGCTATCGCTTTGATAATATATGGTGGGAGCAGTTTTCTTCCATTTACCGTCATATAGCTGCCTGCTCTGCGCACCTCACTGGTTGCGATGATTCTTTCATCGTTCACCGCCAGTGCCTGAACGTCAGCAGCCCTCAGCTCATTTAAAACAGCCAGGATATTGCTGTCATCCACTGGAGTGTTCCCGAGACTGTCGATTGTAACGATAACACCCTTCCCTTTTACAGTCTTTAACCCTGCCAGTATTTGGTATTCCAAAACCTCTTTTTTTAGCTTGGCAATACGATCGGTTTCGTTTTCGCTGCCGGTACGAAGATTTTCCAATTCCCTTTGCAGTTCTTCAATTCTTTTGCTAAGTTGTTCATTATTCTCCTTTTCCCGCAGCAGATCGGTAATTAAGTCGCTGGACCTTTGCTGCTCGTACACTGCCAGAGAATTGTTCACGATAACACTTCTATACTGCATTGCGATAACAATACCCAAAATCAAGCATATGACGGTTAGTGCTGCTTGTTTGAAAAATTTCATTGATTCACAACCTCCAAACCGGATATCATACGTTCAATGTCTTGATATGCCCTGAACTTGGGAATAACAATATCCGTCTCTTTCCGGATATCAACCTGAATATTGTAAACCCGCATAATCACGACAGCTTCGCTATCCACAAGTGCTGAATATAGTACTTCCGGATCCCCGATGGCCTTGATAATGTATGGAACAGGATAGCGGTTTTGATTGATTAAAATCGTAGGACCGGTGCAAAACTGCTTACTGGTAGCCAATATCCGCTCATCATTAATGGACAGAGCCTGTGCTCCTGCTGTTTTTAATTCATTCAATATCTTAATGATATCCATATCATGAATGATCAGCTCCATGGGATCCATCTCACCTCTGGCAGGAGCATCATTTAGTGTAACAATGACGCCACTGCCCTTAACATCAAGCAAACCGCTGAAAAGCTGAGCTTGCTTTCTTTCTTTCAGAAGCTCATTCATCATTGGATTGTCATCATTTCTCCACTGAGTCATGATCTCATCGATCTCTTCCTCAATTTTCCGGAGTTGATCCGTTAGTTCGATCCCTTCGCTCTTGACCTGTCTCAGCTCATCTGACAGAGTCTGAATGGAGGCCTGCCTCATTACGTTTTGTTGCTGGGCTAGCAGGATGGTCCGAAACTGCATCGTAATAATCATTCCGAAAAGGAAGAAAACGGCAAATAAAATACCTTTGTTTTTTTTCAGCATGGCGCCCTCCCTTTCCGTAGGGTAAATGTACGTTCATATTCCTATTGTAAAGATTTTCAGCACAAGATACAATACCTTTCCCAAAGGGATTATTTGCTTGGATTCTTTTTACTGTTTTGCATCAGTAAGTTACTATAGAACTTCTTCTATGGATAAATTTTTTGCTTTGGAGATGTTTATATATGTATCGACCGTATTCAACACGGGTTTTCCGTATTGTTGCTTATTAATATAAATCACTTCGGCTATCCGGTTGTCTCTCAGTTTTACCTTATAGCCAATGTAGTAGTGTGAAATATTCGATAAAAAGGTTTCCAGTATTACCGGATCAAGATATCCGAAGCAACCGTTCTGCATCAGATCGAAAACTCGGAAAGGTGAATCCTTCAACTTATAGGATCGGTTTGCAGTCATTGCATCATAAGTATCTGCAATGGCGATTATTTTAGCAAATTGTGAAATTTGGGAACCTTGCAAACCATTCGGATAGCCCGAGCCATCCTCTCGCTCATGGTGGTGGAAAACCGCATCCGAAACCCTGGCATCGATCCCCTTCAGGTTTTTGATCATGTGATACCCGTATTCGGGATGATTTTTCATTGCGGCTAGTTCTTCTATTGACAGTTTACCGGGTTTATTGATGATTTCGGGGGAGATCATGCTTTTACCGATATCATGCAATAAGCCAGCCTGTACCAACATATATATGTCGTCCGGTGCAAGCTTCATCCATTTACCAATCATCATCGACAGCAGGGAAACATTGATGCAGTGGTAATATGTATATTCATCGACTTTTCGAATGCGGGTGATGCAATCAACAATCTCACTGTGATCATTTTTTCTGGAGTAAACAGAATTGACAATCTGTACCGTTTTATTAAGACTATCGGCTTTTCCGACGGACAGATCGTGCAGAATTGTCTTGAATTCATCTGTATCCTTCTCATACACTTCAGCAAATGAGACGTTTTTTTCCCCAGCCTCGACCTGAACAGACGGCTTTTCTTCAGATTGTCGCTTCATAACAGGCAAAATGGATTCATAAATAAGGAGATCCTCAACCCCAAAATCCTTTAGCCTGCTGATTGCCATACCATCCATCTCTGTATTTTCCCATATGATAACCGCTCCGTATTTGTTGTAAACAGTCTCGGCTGTTACCATTTTGGACAAACATGCATCAATATTGACCTTGATCTTCCTATCCAACCCCAGACCTCCATATCGGTTTTTTATGACCAAAAAACAGATCCTTTCATCGGTGACGATAGCAGTAACAAGCAAATGGCCATATATATTTTTTACCATGTATTTCTATATCCAAACAGGTTCAGTCAAAATCGATGTTTAAAATTGCACAAAACCCGAAAACTTCATTGTCTTAAACCACTACACAGGGTTGTGTTTCGGTACTACTCCCCTGGCTTAATCCCATCGACCATCCAGTTTAGAAACTGCTTCTCTGAGATGATGGGAACCCCCAGCTCTTTCGCCTTTCTGTTTTTGGATGATCCCGACATTTTATCATTATTGATCAAATAATCCGTCTTGGAGGTTACAGAATCTGTTACTTTTCCCCCTTTTTGTTCGATGGTGTCCTTCAGCTCATTTCTGTTACTGAACTCATTAACAGCCCCGGTAATCACAAACCGTATACCTTCAAAAGGCTGCCCGGTACTTGTTGTCTCAATGCGTTCAAGTTTAATTTCCTTCATCAGCTCTGCTAAGAAGGACAGATTCCTTTCATTGTTGAAAAATCGTACATATTCATTCGCCATCACTTCACCGACCCCGCTGATCCTTAACAACTGATCCCGGGATGCATTTTGAATCTGTTCCCAGTCATAGGAAAACTCCTTGCAAATAAGTTTAGCGTTGGACAGCCCTATGTTGGGGATACCCAAACTATAAAGAAGCCTAACCGCATTTGTCACCCGGGCTTTGTTGATGGCATCGATCAAATTTCGGAACGACTTTATCCCGAACCCCTCCATCTGGGTAATCTCATTTTCATACCTTTCAAGCCTGAATATATCCGCATACTCCCGAATCAAGCCATTTGAGATGAATTTCTCTATAGTCGCCTCCGATAATCCATCAATCCCCATCGCATCCCTGCCAACAAAGTGTGTAAATGATTTGATTTGCTTTGCAAGACAGTTTTCGTTGGTGCAAAAAAGAGACTTCACATCGTTTTCTTGTTGGATAACAGTTTTATGGCCACATACCGGGCATTGTTCCGGGATTGCGACAGGACCACTGCGCGTTTTGTTTTCTGAAATCTGAGGGATGATCATATTTGCCTTGTAAACGCGGATGGTATCTCCAATTCCAAGCTCCAGGCCCTCCATAACGCTAATATTATGTACGCTGGCTCGTTGTACAGTCGTCCCTTCCAGTTCTACAGGTTCAAATACTGCAATCGGATTGATAAGTCCTGTCCTGGAAGCACTCCATTCAACTTTAACAAGCTGGGTTTCCATAACTTCATCCTGCCACTTGAAGGCAATAGCATCTTTCGGAAACTTAGCGGTCCTGCCAAGGGACTGTCCGTATGCTATATCATCAAATGTAAGTACCAACCCATCGGCGGGAAGATCATTTCCTTCCATTTTCCCCGCAAACCAGGCCACCGTTTCTTCCAGGTTTGCAGCATCCACTTCTTTATATTCAGCGATATCAAACCCTTGCTTTCTCAGCCAAATCATCTGTTGTAGCCTCGAATTATTAAAATCCACTCCTTCTGAACTGACAAGAGCAAAGGCGAAGTAGTAGACATTCCTCTCAGCGGTAACTCTGTTGTTCAACTGCCGCACCGATCCGCTGCATAGGTTGCGCGGATTTTTATACTTTAAATTAATATCGGCAATTTCCCGGTTCATCCTTTCAAAGTCGGAATAGCGAATAACAGCTTCGCCACGGAGTACAAGGTTTCCCTTATAAGGTATCGTTAATGGAACGTTTTTAAAAACCCTGACATTGTTCGTAACCACCTCACCGACTTCACCGTTGCCACGGGTTACGGCCTTTGAAAGCTTTCCGTCGCTATAGCTTAAAACAATCGTAAGACCATCTATCTTCCAGGAAAGCAAGCCTTTTTTATTTCCCAGCCATTCTCTTAATGCATGGATGTCCTTTGTCTTATCCAGGGACAGCATGGGGCTTTCATGGGTTTCCTTCGGCAAACCGGTTAAAAGCTCATACCCAACACGAACCGTAGGGCTGTCGGACAGAACGACGCCTGTTTCTTTTTCCATTAAGACCAGTTCATCGTAAAGCCTGTCATATTCAATATTTGGCATGATTTCACGATTTTCCTGATAATAAGCCCTTGCTGCATTGTTTAATCTTTCAACCATCTGTTTCATTCGCTGAATTTGATGCATCCAAGTAAACCTCCGGATTTTCCATTCTCTTTCCCAATCATACCCCAAAACCTTCGCTGACGAAAATCTTCATGTTCGGCTTTTCATGTTATCGTTCACACTTCTGTTAAATGCCACCGGTATATGGGTATGGTCTGAATAATGCTTTAGCTGTCAACGTCAACCAATATCTTGTACACCCCATTTTCCTTATAAGCGCCCAGGGTTTCCAGTATACGAAGAGTTCCGTTTAAAATTCCCTGCGTCATATCTTCGCGGAAATCATCGGATTTTAAGCGCTGGTGATCTTCCGGGTTTGTGATATAAGCGGTTTCCACTAGAACAGCAGGCATTTCGGACAGCCTAGTTACACCAAAATCCTCCTTGATGACCCCGTTATACTTCGTGTCAGTTACCGCATCGATTTCTTCTCCCATCATGGTGGCAAAGTCCTTGCTGGAATATTCCCCATGTTTCTTTCCCTGATGATAGATTTCGGTTCCGTTATAGACCTCGGCATTTTTCCCATCAAACCCATTCACATGAATGCTGACGAAAAATGTTGCCCCAACCTTGTTCGCGATTTCCGGGCGTGCCCACACATCGGCTTTCCAGTATGGATCCAGCGCTATGTCTGTCTCCCGGGTCATCACAACCTGAACCCCGGCATTTTCCAGTTTCTCCTTCAACCTCATGCCAATATCTAAGGTAACCTCCTTTTCGTAAAACCCTTCCTCAAACGGAGAGGTGGTTCCAGGATCGTATCCTCCATGCCCCGGATCGACAACAACAATTGCATCCATGATCTTTTTCCCGGAGGGCGGGGGTGTCGGTGCAGGCGTCGGCGTCGATATGGGTGTTGGGGTGGGCGCAGGTGTTGGGATGGGCGTAGGCGCAAGTGTCGGTGTAGGCGCTATGGAAGATATGACATTCTTAAATGGATTAAAGTCTTCGGCGGTGACGATAAACAACATGACTACCGTGAGCAGTAATATGATCAGCGCTGTTATAAGCCTTGGAATTCTTTTCAAGCGCTTGTTTCTTGTTGTAAAAACCTTATCCGAATTACTGGTATGTTTGCTAAACTGTCGCTTCAAAATTAGGACCCCCATTGTAAACTGATTTATATAGGATACTGATTACTTTTACGTTCGGAAAGCCTGCGCATGATACCGGCAAGGGGTGTGGCCAAAAGACCTGCAGAAAGGATGTGTGAAGGGACAATAACCCCTACACCTATTCCCTGCAAGCCCGCAATGTCTATAAAGATCAGCGAGCCAGAACAATCCTTCCACGTTGTCATAACTCAATACCTTCCGTTGTTAATCTTACTATAAAACATAAGCCAAATAAAGCCCTAATTAATAATATATCCGTTAATTGATTGCCCGTACTAAACAAGAGTGCAGAAAATGAATTACCTCTGCTCTATTGAAGATATCGATCGATATCATTGAAGCCGATGTTCTTGTGCAGAGCCAGATTTATCCCATTGGCCACAACCTTTGAGACCCGCTCTATCACTTCATCCATTTCCTTTGGCGTTACTATCAGATTCCCACCATAAGGCTCGAGAACCTCTTTAATCAAATTGTATTTGTCATTCTGATCCAGATTTTTTAGCATCTTGTAAAAATCTGTCCCTTCCTGGGATTGATTGATCAGACTATCGACAACAAGCTCGATGGTATCGTTAGCCATGGTCGCAGCATCAACAACCGTAGGAACACCAATGGCTATTACCGGGATCCCCATTGTCTTTGTGGAAAGCTCTGTCCGTCTGTTTCCAACGCCTGAACCAGGAGATATCCCTGTGTCAGCGATCTGAATGGTTGTATTGACACGGTTCATCTTTCGGGATGCCAATGCATCAATCGCGATTACCAGTGAGGGTTTTATCCTTTCAACAACCCCCTTTACAATGTCGCTTGTCTCTATCCCCGTCAACCCCAAGACGCCAGGTGCTATTGCGCAGACCGGTCTGACTCCGTCGTCCACCTGCTCTGGCAGGTATTCATGCAGATGTCTGGTAACCATCAGATAAGAAGACACCTTCGGACCCAATGCGTCGGGTGTAATGTTCCAGTTTCCGAGTCCTACAACGAGCACCGTGTCCTGTTCTCCAATTCGTATTAGCTGCTGAAGTTCAAAGGCCACAGCCCGGCATGTTTCCTCGTATAAATCTCTGTCGTTGTCTTTTAGCTTGGGAACATCCAAGGTAATGTAATTGCCCATAGGCTTTCCAATACTCTTTTCGCCCTCCGGTGATGTAATCCTAACCCGGGTGACATGAATATTTTCATTCCCATCCTCTTCAACATCAACACCTTCTCCATACGGATATACTGTGGCCGTACCCGATCGTCTTATGTCCTGCTGGTTTTTCTCGTGAACCTCCAAAGCCAGGTCTGTCCGTACCCCTTTAAATTGTTCCATGTTCATTCCTCCAGTGCTGTTATTTGCAGGATTCAATGCGTTTGGTGGCAGTTCATTTGCCACCTTCCGACCAGAACCCTTCATATTCTTTGCATATCAGGATAAAATATATTCTTAATGAGACACTTAAAAGTTGCTATAAGAAAAGCAAATCTTAAAACCCTGTAATATAGGTTATCAGCGTATTAGCGGAAAAAATATTT
>JAAYKJ010000099.1 GCA_012522505.1 Clostridiaceae bacterium | reverse complement strand
TTCCTTCTTCATCCTTATAATGGATCACAACCGGCAGGTCCTTGTCAGTACCGCCCGTATAAATAAATTCAAACACTGCCTCTTCTTCAGCGCCGGCACCTATCACAGGGCTGAACTCTTTTATGTAGACTGAATCTGATGGCTGGAAAGAAGCAGCAGAGTTAAATTCTATCGAAACATTCTCTATTGCCTCATCTTTTCGATTCTTAATCTTTATAAGCAGATAAAAACTGCCGCCTCTGTCAATTGTATCGCCGCCATTTGCCGAATAATCAGAAATTATAACATCTTTATCGGCGGCAAAGGCAACATTACCTGTTAATAACGTGGGTACCATCATCAGTACCATCAAAAAAGCCAAAAACTGTTTACGCATTTACAGCACACCCTTTCACTCTCAGTTTATATTTCTCTTTTTCTTCAATACGTTCAATTTCTCCATCCCTGATATGTACAATCCTATCTGCGTAATCCGACGCTTCGGTATCATGGGAAACGAGCAGAATGGTCTGGCCATATTGCTCCGCCATTCCAGCAATCAGCTCCATAACCTCCTCTGTTGTCTTGGTATCAAGATTACCGGTAGGTTCATCAGCAAAAATAATTTCGGGTTTTTCCACAAAAGCCCGGGCTATACTGACACGTTGCTGCTGCCCGCCGCTCATCTGATTGGGCTTATGATTCAACCTGTTGCCCAGTCCGACTGCCTTCAGCATTTTCACCGCAGCCTTCTCCCGGGCCTTTCTTGAATAGCCCTTAAACATAAGAGGAAGCGTTACATTCTCCAGAGCTGTCAGATTCGGCATGAGATTATAGGATTGGAAAATAAAACCCACATATTTCTGGCGGAATTTGGCAAGCTGTTTCTCATTCAATTTTTCAATTGGAATGTTTTTTACAAGAATACTGCCCCGAGTGGGCTTTTCCAACCCGGCTACCAAATTCAACAGGGTCGATTTCCCAGAGCCTGATGTGCCAAACAGACAACAGATCTCCCCTTTTACAACGTCAAGGTTGATACCGTTTAGAGCGTAAACCTTCTCTTGCCCCATACGGTATACCTTTTTAAGGTTTTCAATTTTAATTATGGTTTCCATATGCTCTCCTTTGTTAGCCCGGATGATGCAAGCCTGATCCGCTATATCATCTGTTTGCATCCAACAGCTCTTTGCGGTCAGGAAAAACTGAATTATTTTATACCGGTACAGATATTAGCTTTCAAAAAATATTGTCATTCTCCTGAGATCATCTCCCCGTTCCAAACAAGAACATCTTATTAGAATAATAGGATGTAGTCAAACAAAATTCTCTACACCTTTTCAAACCTCTGCGTTTTTTAAGCAGACCCAACTCTATATATAGACGTTATAAAAGAGAAAAAGTTTCATGAAATTTTAATATTTTGGGTTTTATTTGATTTGATAAGAAGCATCATGAAACGGTCAATGTATCAACTTTTGTGAATAGACTGATAAAAACTGCGAAAACTAATGATCGGTGATATTATGTTAATGATGTTTTTCTTATTCTTATTAATTGCTTGGTTATCTATTGCGCTTATCCGCCAGATCCTTCATCTGGTCTATCTTGTGCGTATCAGTATGCTTTTGGATACCATTCATGAAAAGGATGATCTATTATTCCTGAGCGTGAAAGATTATGAGTATGTTATTGCAGAAATATTCAAACGAAACGGTTACAGGGTCAGAATGTCCAATCATTTCGGTGACGGAGGCAACGGTTTGATTCTCAATGACAGGTATTATGTGGTCACTAAAAAGGACGCTTACCACCATATGATTGAAATCGAACAGGCGAAAAAGCTGATCAAGCATATGCAGGATAATGAAATTTACAGAGGAATGATCATCACACTGGGTGATTTCAAGGCCAATACCCGTAATTTCTGTCATATGAATGTGATCACCTGCGTGAACGGCAATCAACTGCTGCAAATGTTAAAAAAGGTACAATCCCTAAGTCCGCAGCCTGTCAAACTTCTATAACACATTATGAACGAATGTTTCCTGTATGTCTTTTTGGATTGACAATTCTTGTATTGGTTTAGTAGAATAGAACATGGGTTCGACAATGAAAGCATTTTTTTGCTATGATATCGTTTCCTAATATATTACGATTATCAGAAAGGGAACTCATGGACAAGTCGGATGTTTTGAATATTTTCAACCCGGTAGTGAAGGAATGGTTTCTTGATAACATAGGTCTTCCCAGCCTGCCGCAAATCGAAGGCTGGCCACAAATTCAGTCAGGCAAAAATGTGCTGATATCAGCCCCAACCGGCACCGGGAAAACCTTGGCAGCTTTTCTGGAGTCAATCAACCGGCTGCTGGAGATGGGCATCATGCAGGAGCTTCCCGACGGCGTATTTATTCTTTATGTTTCTCCATTGAAGGCATTGAACAATGATATCAACAGAAACCTTGAAATACCGTTTCAGGGGATTCGCCGTTTGTTTACCGAAAAAGGTCAAAACTTTCCGGATATTCGTAAGGCCGTGCGCACAGGCGACACCACACAGTATGAGCGTTCCCTGATGCTGAAAAAGCCGCCGCATATTCTTATTACCACTCCCGAATCTTTGTTTCTGCTGCTGACCTCGGTGAAATCACGGGAAATTCTGAAAAATGTCCATTACATTATCATTGATGAAATCCATACCCTGCTGGGCACAAAAAGAGGGGTTCATCTGGCGCTTTCAATGGAACGGCTGGAGGCTCTTGCCAAACGCAAAATCGTCCGTATAGGCCTATCGGCCACGGTAAACCCGCTGGATACCGCCGCCCGCTATTTAGGCGGATTGGTTCATACAGACAAAGGTTATTCTGAACGACCTGTTGAGATCATCTGCCCTGCGATGGAACGCAGCAAGGAGCTGAAAATCCATGTTCCCGTTGACGACTTCAGGGTACTGGAACAGGGCTCGGTCTGGCCAGACATTTATACGGAATTGGTTAAGCTGATCAAAGAACACCAAACCACTCTTGTTTTTGTCAATAACCGCGCAACTGCTGAAAAAGTTGCCACCAATATCAACAGCATCGCCGATGATGAGCTTTGCTGTCCGCACCATGGCAGTATGTCAAAAAAGCGTAGGCATGATATTGAGGAACGGTTCAAATCTGGTAGATTACAGAGTATCGTCGCCACATCCACGCTTGAGCTGGGTATCGATGTTGGTAGCGTAGATTTCATTGTACAGGTTGCAGCCCCGATGTCGGTTTCCAGCGGTCTGCAGCGGCTGGGCAGAGCAGGTCACCGGCTGTCGGCGGTTTCCAAAGGTGTCATCATTCCGAAAACTCGGGGTGATCTGCTAAAAGCCTATTTCCTCGCAGGTGAGATGCTGTGCGGGAGAATTGAAAAGGAACGGATCCCGGTCAATTGCCTGGATATCCTCTCCCAGCATATCGTTTCTATGTGCTGTTCGGAAAAATGGCAGGAAAAGGATCTGTTCGGGTTGGTAAAACAGGCTTATTCGTATAGTACACTGCGGGAAACCGAATTCAGAAAGGTTCTTGCCATGCTCGCTGGCGATTATGAACACAGAGAGGATATCCCAGCAAAGCCTCGTATTTTGTGGGACAGACAAAACCATACCGTGGAGGGAGCAGCATACAGTAAAATGCTGGCAGTTTCCAGCAGTGGTACCATTCCCGATCGCGGCGCATTTCCCGTCTACCTGGAAGACTATAAGACACGCATCGGGGAACTGGACGAGGAGTTTGTCTTTGAGTCACGTATCGGGTCCAGGTTTATGCTGGGCAACTCCTCGTGGCAGATCACCAGGATCGATAGAAACCGCGTGTTGGTAGCCCCATGTTCGGCCACTGGGGCTAATACCCCCTTCTGGAAAGGTGATGGAATCGGCATGCCCTTTGAGCAGGCTGTTAGCTTTGGCAGAGCCCTGCGGGAAATGTACACGCAGATTGAAAACAGCAGCTTTATGGAAAAAGCGCTTCAATCCTCCCTGCTCGATGAGTCCGCTGCACTAAACATCAGAAACTACCTTCAGGATCAGGTGGAAGCAATCGGCACGCTCTCCAGTGATCGCCAAATTGTCGTAGAGTATACCAGTGCCAACGAAAATGATAATAAAATCGTCATCCATTCCCATTTTGGAGGCAGGGTAAACAGCGGCCTGGCCATCCTTTTTCAGGAAGCCCTGGACAAAATCATTCGATGCAAGGCATATACCAGCCATACCAATGATGCTGTCCTCATCCATCTATATGGTTATTTTGACCCGTTGCCTGATATCTTCTCACTTGTGTCCTCTAAAAATGTGGAGCAGGTTTTGATCAATGCCTTACCAAGAACCTCCCGTTTTGCGTTAACCTTCAGATATAACGCCTACCGGGCTTTGATGATGGGTATCCGGAAACACGGACAGCGGCTTCCGCTATGGGTACAAAGGCTCCGTTCGGTGGATGCCCTGGAGAATGCGCAAAGGGTTATGGACCACCCGCTGATCATCGAAACCATGCGTGAGTGTCTGGAAGATATCTATGATATCCCCAATACAATCCGTGTTCTGAAAGGTATCGAGCAGGGCAGGATAAACGTTGTTGAAGAACGCACCTGGTTCCCCTCCCCATTCGCTTCAGAGATCCTGTTTCAATTCGAGCAGGAATTTCTGTACTTGGAAAAGTCCCCACATCCGGGCCAGAACGAATACCCTTCCATATCCGGAATAGAATCTCTGAACCTTTCATACAAGGAACAGCGGCCCAATGTTCTTTTGCGGGAGGAAGCCATACAAGAAATCACTGAAAAGAATAATGCCATATGGAAACTAAAACAGGTGGAATCGGCCAATGAGCTGCACTCTTTTTTGCTGATATACGGGGATACCCGAAAAGAATATCTGACCGGGCAGCAACTGGAATGGATGAGCGAACTGGAGCGGCAAAACCGGGTAATCGAAATTCCCACGCCCCATCCCAGATATATCGCTGCAGAAGAGATAGGTTTATATGGAGTGGCTGAAAATATCGCCTTTTCTGAATCATCTTTCCCCTTTTTGAACCGGGATGATGACGACTGGACCGAGGAGGAAGGCACAATGCGCATCCTTCGGCGTTTTGCACGGTATAACAGCCCCTTTGGCAAAGATGATCTCACCAAACAGTACACTTTCAACGGGCCGAAGCTGGAAAAAGTTCTTGCGAAAATGATTCACGACGGATATATTCATTATTCCGAAGCGGTTTGCAAATATTTCCACACCACTATTTTTGACAGAGCCGCCCGCCTGACTTTGAATATGGCGGCCGATGATATTAAAGCCCGGGATACGAACGTCCTTGCCATCCTTTTATGCGATTGGCAGAAAATTGGTGATGAAACAACTCCTACCGAGGAGCGACTGTTTGAAATCATCACCCAATTGGAAGGATTGTACCTTCCAGCTGAAGCCTGGGAAGATATTGTTTTCCCTGCCAGGATGAAAGGATATCACCCCGGATTGTTGGATAAATTGTGTACATCCGGCAGAGTATCATGGCGTATTCTTTCAGGAACCACGAAAAAAGAATTCCAGCTGGCCTGGTTCAGGGCAGAAAACCTGTGTTTCGAGTTTAATGATAACCAAAACAGCCTTGTTTTACCTGATAATGAAAAAGCCATCTTTAATCTGCTGCAGCACAAAGGTGCATCCCATACCCATATGCTGACGTCTTTGTCCGGGCTGCCTCCCGGCGAACTTTTGGATATCTTGGGAGAATTGGTTATGAAAGGTCTGATCGTGAATGATTCATTCCAGGCCTTACGGTTTTTTCTGAATCAGGATGCTTTCATAGCGATGGATCCCATGCAGAGAGCCCGGAAATTAGCTTTGATGATCTCCAGAATGGAAATGGGGCGCTGGGAACTGGCCTATCCTCGCAAGTCTCCTTCGATGCAGGAATTCATTCAGCGATGTATACTTCGATATGGGATGATCACCAAAGAGATTCATCGTCTTGAGGATGGACCTTATCCATGGCCGGAGGTATATGAGCAGCTAAAACGAATGGAATATGCTGGTGAATTGCAGCGCGGGTATTTTTTCAGCGGTATTTCGGGGATCCAGTTCATGATAGCCTCCGCAGTCAGAAGAATGGAGAACGAAAAGTCCGGTTTTATCGTACTCAATGCCTGTGATCCTGCCCAACCTTATGGGCGCATCATTCCGCAGACAGAGCATGAGCTGCCATTTATCTGTGTGCCCGGCACCGTCGTCGTTTTATGCCAGGGCAAGCCGGTTCTGCTTCTGGAACGCCATGGTGCCAAGGTAACGTTTGAGTCGCGTTTTCAGGATCTTGCCGGTGCAGTAGCTGCTTTTAGAAATGCTTTTCAGGATAAACGGATCTGGCCTGATCGGAAAAAAATCGCCGTTAAATATTGGCCCGATGACGTCGAAGAAAAGAGTAGGCTGAAATCCGCATTAGTCCAATCCGGGTTCATGCCCGAAATCGATAAAATGGTTTTATGGAGAGCGTAAAGCGAGCTGATTTAGCTTGTTGTATGCTTTACTGAATCAGCCCGCTTCCTTGGAAACTGCACTTAATGGGTAACGCTTTAAAAAGAACTGTCTACAATCACGTCTTTGTAACGGTTATAGGCTTCATCCCACTGTTCTGAATCTTGGGGCAGATACTCCTCTGTCGGGAATGAACGCTTTATAATTTCGCGTGCTTGCTGCAGATCTTCCACTTCCTTCAATGCGATCAACTGAGACATAACATTCCCAATGGCTGTTGCCTCGATCGGCCCGGCTGTGACGGGACGGTTCAGTACATTAGCTGTATACCGGCTGAGCATCATGTTTTTACATCCGCCGCCCACAATATGCAATACAGGGACTTCGCTACCGGCGATATCTTCCAGCCCCTCCACTGCGCTTCTATATTTCAACGCAAGCCCCTCCATGACCAGCCGAACGATTGACCCCATGTCTGAAGGCGCTTTCTGACCAGTTTTCTCACAATATGCGATGACTTTCCGGGGCATATTCCCCGGGCCATAAAAGCTTTCATCGTCGACATCGATAAATGCTTGGAATGGCTTTGCTGCCTCTGCAAGAGCATCCATTTCATCATAGCTCACAATCGTGCCTTCCCTTTTCCAGGCTCTGCGGCATTCCTGATATATCCACAAGCCCATAATATTTTTCAGCAGCCGTATCGTCCGGTTAATACCGCCTTCATTGGTATAGTTCAAATGCATTGTCTTTTCATTGATGACAGGCTTTTCGCATTCCATCCCCAGTAAAGACCATGTCCCACTGGAGATATAAGCATCGTTACTGTTCTCAAGCGGTACCGAGATAACAGCTGAACCTGTGTCATGGCTTGCTACTGCGATTACCGGAACATCTTTCACGCCAAGCTCTTCCTGAACAGATTTTTGTATGGTTCCCGTAAAGGAACATGTGTCAATAATATCAGGCAGAATTTCCACAGGAATGCCCAGTTCATTCAGCAGATCATAAGCCCAAGTTGCTCTGCCTGCCAGCAGCATCTGTGAAGTGGATGCAATTGTATACTCACAAGCTTTATATCCCGTCAGAAAAAAGGTCAGCAGATCAGGGATAAAGAGCAGCGTCTCCGCTTTTTCCAAAAATCCGGATTCATGCTTTACCATGGATAACAGCTGGTATATCGTATTGAACTTTTGAAATGCGATCCCTGTATCCTGGTAGATTTGACTGCGGCTAACTGCCTTCAGCGCCTCATCTATCATTCCGTCGGTACGGGGATCCCTGTAGTGGACCGGATTGCCAAGCAGATTGTCATCCTTGTCCAGCAGGCCGAAATCAACCCCCCAGGTATCGATGCCAATGCTGGAAATGTTTCCTTGCACCTCCCGATGTGCCTTCAATATGCCTTGTTTCATTTCATGGTACAATCGAAGAATATCCCAGTATAAACGATTACCCGCCATTACCGGATCATTCGAGAACCGGTGTATTTCTTTCAATTGCAGACGTTCCCCGTCAAAGCTGCCTAAAATAGCCCTACCGCTGCTTGCTCCATAATCAAATGCCAGAACATTCCTCACACCTGATACCTCCTCGATTTCTGTTGGCCTATACTTTTATAATACTGTATCCGTTCCTGCAGATCCATAAATTTTTCATCGGATGTCTTGGAAAACATCGCATTCTCCAAATCCACCGTGGCTGCTTTCTCATGACCGATTAAGGCCCATGCCGCATCAATCAGGTTCCGAAAGGCATCATCCTTCAATGCCGAACAAATAAATTTCTGTCGGGGAGAATTGATATCTTCTCCACTAATTTGAAGAAGGCCGTATGCGTCGCAGAGTTTTTTTACCCTCTCCAGCTGGGCTTTCGTGTTGCGTGAAGGCATATATGTGATTGCATGAAAACCCAGTCTTTTGATCTCTTCAAACAATAGCTCCAAGTAATCATCTTCGAATTTCTGCGTTTTTTTGTCTCCGGTCACCGAATCACCAACATCGCCAAGATACGCATAAGCTGATATTGCACCGATTTCAGTGCATAGTCGGATCACATCTGAAACTGGAGGACACTCGGATGTAGCGGGAATATAAAACTTTTCTACCATGCCACTTTTCAGCACCCCCAGCAGATCATAGACATAGTGCTCGTTTTCAGTATCTTCAAGCAGTGCTTCCAATCTGGCACTGATATTGATATTCAGGCTATCCTTCAGGAAACGAACCAGTTTCTCCCCTTTACCAAGGTCCTGTACCATCCTTAGGCACAACGCATATAACAAATGTCTTTCGGTAATGCTCCCCCCGTCATGGCTCATGGAAAGAGGGAGAACATCCGAATCAAAACCAATTGTAATCCCATAAGGGCCGGTTATTTGATTGATTTTATCAACCATAGCCCGGTTCCGTTTATTCCGCTGCTGCTGGTAAGGCAAAATAAACCGGCTTACCGTGTCCAACTGGGTATGCGGTATTCCATGGACGGCAATATAGGCAATCCCGTTCTGATCCGGGTTGTTAATACGTTTTCCAGCCAAACTTGTAGCCGACATGTCTACCCGGCATTCCATTCCAACAGTTACCGCCATTTGAAGGATTTCTCCCGCAGCAATGAACTCCCGCGTGCCACCTACAGAATCATGATCCATAATACCTGCCGTTGAAAGGCCCGAAACAAATGCCATCCATAAAGCTTTTGCTGGAGAGTAGGGGGAGAATGAATAGGTTGTATGAATGTGATTGTTCACATATTCATGGTCCACGGCTTGTTTTTGAATTTCACCGTCCAGATAAAGCCGATATAGTTGTTTCAGTGCTTCAAGCCGTACCTCGCTTTTTCGTTCATTTAGTTGTTCAATCCATCTGTTCATTCTGGTTTCCTCCAAAGTCATCCCTTCAATGAAGGCCTGCGTGAATTGTGCGCCAAAACGCAATACCAGAGAACTCCACCTGGGTATGTGGAGTTCTCATTGAACAGGCTACCGCATTTCCTGGCCACCTGTCACGTTTATGGCCTGACCAGTCATGTAGCTGGACTGATCAGAAGCAAGAAAGACCATTAGGTTGGCAACATCATCATAAGTACATCCCCGCTTCATCGGAACCTGATCCAGGTATTTCTGCCTGACTTCCTCCTCGGTAATCCCCTGGTTGGCAGCATATTGCTTATACAGGCTGTTTACCCATAAGGGAGAATCCAGCAGGTTTCCTGGACATATCGCATTAACGCGGACACCACACTCAGCCATTTCCAAAGCAAGGCTCTGCGTAAGGCCTATGCCGGCAAATTTACTTGTGGCGTAGGCAGCATTTTTGTATGATCCTTTTTTACCAGACTTGCTATTGATCTGGATAATCGAACCTTTGCCTTTCTCAGCCATGATCCTTGCAGCTGCGCGGGCACACAGAAAGTATCCATTGATATTCACATCCATCATCTTTTTCCACTCATCAAGCGGAAAATCAGTGGTCGCCTTTGAGATAAGGATTGCTGCGTTGGACACCAGGATATCGATCGTCCCGTAAGTATCCATAGCTAATTTCATCAGTGCGTTCACCTGCTCTTCTTTTGTTACATCCACGCCGAAGGCGACGGCATCTGTTAATGAATTGGCAACCATTCTGGCTTTCTCGATATTAATATCGGCAACAACAACCTTGCAGCCTTCCTTGTCAAGTCTGTGCGCCAATGCTTCCCCCAACCCCTGGGCCGCTCCGGTTATTACGGCTATCTTTCCTTCCAATGCTTTGCAACGATTACTCATTTGCTAGACTCCTTTCATCACCATCAGTCCAGAATAATATGTACCTCAAACCCTTGTCTATACACCCAGTTTATTGGTTCTGATCATTTCCTGAGCAGTATAATTGCTTTTTGCAATGTGACCCGGTAAGGGCAAGATTTTTTCATGAATGGCATCAATAATCCATTCTGGTTGAGGGAAGAAGAAATCTTCCAGCTCATGGGCGGGCGTAATCCAGTTTTTCGAGCCGACAACTACAGGAGGTGCATCCAGATAATCGAAAGCGAGTTCGCTGATGGTCTGTGCCATATCCTTCAGATGTGAGCCCCTGTCACAGGCATCGCTGGTTAACAAAATGCGTCCAGTCTTCTTAACCGATTCCAGTACCTTTTCATAGTTGAACGGCACAATGCTCCTGGCATCGATGATCTCAGCTGACAGCCCATATTTTTCTTCAAGAATTTTCGCTGAATCCAATGCTCGGTATAGTGTCGCGCCAATGGTCAGAATGGTGATATCCTTTCCTTGCTTTTTGATATCCGGCTCACCGATGGGAATCTCATAATAATCCTTCGGTACACCTTCCTTGTGGAACATTTCTCCGATATCATACAACCGCTGGCTTTCAAAGAAGATAACAGGATCTGTTCCCATCAGAGCGCTGTTCATCAGCCCTTTTGCATCATAGGGAGTAGCCGGAAAGACTACCTTCAAGCCAGGAATATGAGCAACAATGGATGTCCAGTCCTGTGAATGCTGTGCCCCATACTTGGAACCTACCGAAATACGCACAATGATAGGCATTTTTATTTGCCCTGCACTCATGGCCTGCCATTTTGATAGCTGGTTGAATACTTCATCACCTGCACGACCGAGAAAATCTGCATACATCAATTCAACTACCGCCCTACCGCCGCACATTCCATAACCAACTGCAGAACCGACTATGGCGCCTTCAGAAATCGGAGAATTAAACAGGCGGTGATAGGGGATAGCTTCGGTCAGACCACGGTATACAGCGAAGGCTCCACCCCAGTCACGGTTTTCTTCACCATAAGCAATTAATGTTGGATCGGTATAGAATTTATCGATCATTGCTTCAAACACGCCGTCCCGGAATTGATACACCCTGTTCTTGGAAACGGGTTTTCCATTCTCGTCAAGACCAAAACGCACCTTTTTCTGTACCCGCTGCCATTGTAGATTTTCTTCCTTCTTCATTAATACATCGCATTCCCTGTCTTCCATCTTTTCAACCTTTTGGTTGGAGAACATCAGCCTGCTGATAGCCTGGGGATCGGCAGACAGATTCATCCTTGGTGATACCGAATCATCGATGGAAAGCTTCAGGGTTTTTGTTACCAGTTCACGCGCATCTGCCAAGATGTCCTCCAATGCACTATCCGTTGTCACGTCAGAATCGATCAGCTGTTTACGGTAGGTGAGCAGTGGATCGACAGCCATCCAGGCATCCACTTCTTCTTTGGTTCGATAGCTGGAAGCATCGGACGGAGAGTGACCCGAGAAGCGGTATGTTATCGTGTCAAGAAGAACAGGACCGTTCTTTTCTTCCAGAATTTTCTTCTTTCTGCGGATGGCATCAATCACTGCCAAAGGATTGAAACCATCTATTCTTTCAGCATGCATCTGTTCAGGATTCACGCCAGCACCCACACGGGCCAGCATGTCATAACCCATCGTTTCACCGCTGGTCTGGCCTCCCATCCCATAATGGTTGTTAAAGAAATTGATAATGAGAGGCAGGCCTCCCCTATACTCGCCCTCCCAAAGCTTCTTATACTGATCCATCGCAGCCAGGCATATTCCTTCCCAAACTGGTCCGCAGCCCATCGATGCATCACCGATGTTTGCAATTACAATTCCCTTTTTCCGGTTTATCTTTTTATACAGGGCTGCACCCACCGAAATATCGCCCGATCCACCAACAATGGCGTTGTTTGGGTAAATTCCGAATGGAGTAAAGAAGGCGTGCATCGAGCCGCCCAAACCAGCTTGGAACCCTGTTTCCCTGGCAAATATTTCAGCCATTGCGCCATAGATCAAAAAATCGATGGCCAGATCCTTCACGTTTCCACCCGTACGATTTTCCTCAACAATCTTTAAAATGCGTCCTTCCCTGAAATTCTTCATGATTTTCATCAGTTCTTCTTCCGGAAGCTTTTGAATTGCAGAGAGTCCTTTGGCCAGAATTTCTCCATGACTTCTGTGGGAGCCGAAAATAAAATCCTCCTTATCCAGCAGGTATGCCTGTCCTACTGCCGCAGCTTCCTGTCCGATGGATAAATGAGCAGGGCCAGGATGATGGTATGGTATCCCGTTATATTCTCCAGTGGTTTTGATCAGGTTCATCATCGATTCGAACTCACGGATGATAGCCATATCCCTGAAGATCCTTAAAAAATCTTCTGTCGTAAAGCTCGCTTTTTCCTCTTGGATAGAGCGGTCATATTGGTTTACAGGAATATCTTGAAATGTTATTTTCCCCTTTTTTCTAATTTCAAAAGGATCTACAAATTGTGATCTAGGCATTGAACTGTCTCCTTCCATATGATTGTTCCATCATTCACCTGTGTTATAACCGTAGCGGAATGCCAAAGAGCGATTCCTCGAGTTATATCTCCCACATCGCTTCCCGAATCACTTCTCCGACTGTGGGGTGCGGAAATACAATCTGACGTATATCTTCTACACGCATTTCTGTTTCTATCATCATAGCGGCACCATAAATGATTTCTGAGGCATAACTGCCAATCATATGGACACCTTGAATCGTTTGATATTTTCTGTCAACAAGGATCTTGATCACACCGTCTCCACCAGAATTTTCGGCAACATATCGTCCGCTATAGGAAAGTGGCAGCTTCACGATTTTAACATCCAGCCCCTTTTCCTTTGCGGATTCTTCGGTTTCGCCCACAGAACCCACTTCCGGATTTGTATAGATAACGGAAGGGATTGCGTGGTAACGCATCCTGTCCTTTTTCCCGAGAATCGTATTGATGCAGACCTCGGCTTCACGGTAGGCCGTATGAGCCAGCATGGAAACGCCATTGACATCTCCAACCGCATACACTTCCGAAATATTGGTTTTCATCGTTTCGTCCGTGATAATTCTCCCCCGGTCGGCTTCCACACCAATTGCTTCAAGACCTAGCCCTCGGGTGTTGGGACTTCTGCCTATGCTCACAAGCACTTTGTCTGCCTGAACGGATTGAACGCCTTCGGTGGTTTCATAAAAGACTTCGTTGTCGGACAGTCGCGTAACCTTGGCAGAGAGCCTGAAATCGACACCTTTTCTCTTATAATTTTTGTAGAGGATTGAACTGATTTCTCTGTCTGTGGGACCAGCAATATGATCCAGCATCTCCACAACCGTTACTTTGCTCCCCGCTGAATTGAAATACGATGCCATTTCCAGCCCAATGACCCCACCTCCGATGATCACCAGCTTTTCAGGGATCTGTGTCATATCAAGAATTTCACGGTTTGTCATCACATATCCACTTTCATAGCCTTCCACAAGACCTGGGATGGGAGGCATTGCAGGCACAGAACCAGAGGCTATCAGCAACCTTTGTCCCGTATAAATGCTGTCACCTGCCCTCACGCGAAAACCTTCAGCGTCACGTCCTTCAATGACTGCTTTGTCATTTACCACCGTTACGCCATTCTTTTTCATCTTCATTGAGACGCCCATAACCAAGCCCCTGACAACCTTGTTTTTTCTGTCGATCACGGCTGCGTGGTCCAAGCTCACATTTTCGGTGATGACACCATATCTTTTCCCGAGTTTTGCATAGTCTGCAATTTTGGCTGAATTCAGCAAAGCCTTTGATGGAATGCACCCTTCATTGAGACAAACACCGCCCAGGGCGTGTTTCTCAAAAAGCAATACCGACAAACCTGCCTGACCAGCACGTTCAGCTGCAAGGTAACCTCCCGGGCCACCGCCGATAATAATCAAATCATAAACCATTTTCATCACTCCTAAATATATATCCGGTTATCAATGACTGACAAATGGGTAACCGTTCTTTGTGTTCGGTCATACCGTTTCCCTTTTGCCATCACACATCACATAAACTCTCATTTTGCCAAAAGTATCGTAAAGCTTTCCAAAGCTTCCCTGAGATCCTTCAGGAATCTGGCCGCGGGTGCGCCGTCAACCGCCCTGTGATCAAAAGTCAGAGACAATGACATGGAAGAATAGGCTTCAATGATACCTTCTCTTTCCCTGAACTTTTGTTCAATTGTATTCACACCCAGGATAGCCGTTTGAGGGGGATTGATAACGGGTGTAAAGGATTCTATTCCCAAAGCACCCAGATTGGTTATTGTAAAAGTACCATCCTTCAGCTTGTCTGGATTGATTGTACCCTTCTGGCATTCTCTCGCCAGTTCCTTCGCTTCAATGGAAATCTCATTCAATGACTTCAGGTTTGCGTTCATAATCGTGGGAACCATCAAACCGCGGTCTGTGTCAACAGCAACCCCCATATTCACATTCGTAAAATATCGCATGGTATCGCCCAGGAAATGAGCATTGATAGCCTTATGCATAGGAAGTACACGGCTTACCGCATAGATAAGAATATCATTTAGAGTAATGTTTGAAAGATCCATCTTATCGGCATTCTTCTTGAACTGCCTGCGCAGGTTCAGAATATCGGTGGCATCAAAGGATGCATTTAGCGTTAGTTGTGCCATCTCCGACAGGGATTCATGCATGGATCTGGCAATAACCTTGCGGATATTGGATACCTTCACATCCTGATACACGGCGGTTACGGGTTGTTCTTCCTCAGCATTGCCAACAACGGCAACCGGCAGGGTAAGATCCTGTGTGGTTACTCTTCCACCAAGTCCGGAACCAGCCAAAGGAGTATCAAGGCTCTTATAAGCTCCCTTCGCGCCTTGGGTAACCATGGCCCCCTGTTGGTGCAGATTCCTGATATCCCTTTCAATGATCCTGTTGTTCGGGCCTGTCGATTTGGCATGTCGGATATCCACTCCTGTTTTTTCTGCAAGGTTTCTGGCTCGCGGTGATATAAAACGCTTCCCTTCCGGGACAGGTTTTTCAGGTTCTCCTGCAGGGGGTGTAACAACAGCCGCATATTCCTCTGCTTTTTCATCGGCTTTTCCATCTGCCTTTTCTCCTGTTACATTATTTTCCGGTGTTGCAGCGTCTTCCGGAACGAATTCAGCGTAATCCTCTCCTTCTTCTCCAAGTACGCACACGTTGGTTAAAACCGGAACGTCATCCCCCTCTTTGAAAAAGATCTCCAGCACGGTGCCTTCTGATTTGGCCTCTTCTTCGAATGCTGCCTTATCGGTTTCGTAAGAGAAAAGCAGATCACCCTCTTTTACCTTGTCACCCTTTTTAACAAACCATTGGGAAATGATGCAGCTTTCCACCGATTGTCCCTGCCTGGGCATGATAACTGGTGTTGCCATTCTATTCGCCTCTTTTCTGTATAGATATATTCATGTGGCCTGATGGGTAGCAGGCTATTCATATGGACTTTGCATTCTCCATCAGATATGTTTCAGCCTCCAGATTCCATATACCGTTATTTGCTTCTACGATATCCGCAAGCTTTGCCATCATCGGGTCTTTTTCCCCTCTTTCCCGGAACTCACTGATCGCTGTCAGTTCCATGGATATATTCGTATAGATCAACTTCTTTCCTCCAGGAATTTGGGGAAGATTCATCGTTGTCTCCACAACGCTGTCCAGCCCCCCGATATGGGTGATCATCGACGCCGGATTAAGTTCCCCTTCAGCCATCATAATCAGAGATTCTATCAGATCATCTGTATTCCCGCCACTTGTTCCTACGATATGCGTCGCATTGTAATGCACATTATAGAAGTTCAGCTCTGCAGAAAACGCTGGATTTGTAGGGCCTGCAAAAAAGTTCAGGCAGCCATCCATGCCAAGTATACTGTCCCCTTGCTCCACAACCTGCTTGACAGGAGCAAAGACAAACACGTCATCATACCCCTTGTTATCTGTCGGTGCAAGCAAGGTATCGATTGGGTTTTCAATACTGGATGTATTCAGATAAATCAATTCTATTCCGTTCTTCCTGGCTTCCTCAATGGTATAAATAGATGCTGCCCTTGCCAGTCTGTCTTCATCGATGTCGGTTACTACTAAAAGAGAAGGTTTTTTATTCGCATGAATAGCATAATCGATTGCGCCAAGGCCCATAGGGCCTACACCAGCTAAAATCGCCATTTTGCCGCCTTCCCTGATACCCATTTGATGCACATAGCTCCCGCCCTGGGTATGGTAATTGGCATGGAATGCACCTACAATACAAGACATTGGTTCGGCAAGAGAACCGTAAAAATAAGCATCTCCCTTGTATTCCAACAAGCACTCCTGCTCCATTACTTCATTTGGAATTATGATATGGGTGGCTGAACCACCAATTTTTTGAAAACTATAGCCCGGTGCAGCATAAGGGTTCTCCTTTAGATTCAGTGCAGGTTGAATGGTAAATTTCATTCCCGGCTGGAACTGCTTCTTCCATTTCTGCCCGACCTCCAGAATGACTCCACAAAATTCGTGGCCAATAATGATCGGATTTGTTGCCACGTCATCCGGAATTCTTTTATGATCGCTTCCCTGAACCGCTGCCTTATTAGACGACATGCATATGC
>JAAYKJ010000011.1 GCA_012522505.1 Clostridiaceae bacterium | reverse complement strand
GGTTCATCTATACAAAAACAGATTACAACGGGATTGAATTCAATCTTCAGGATGGTGACATCGTGTTTTATGATACCAACAAACGCTCCAGCGATGACTATCGAACAGGCGGAACGCATTAGCACCGGCCTTTTTGCAATTAAGTAACCTAAAATGGATTCTGAAATAAAAATATTGATTACTCGAGCTTAGGGACAAAAGGTGAATCAATGTTATGTTCCTGAAAACAATAGTGGCAACTATTCATATATAGCCAATCTCAATGTTGCCAACATATAAGTGAATACGGTAAACGATTGGGCAAGATTTTCTCCTGCCCAACAGTTCGCCTGCACAAATGAAGGTTTAGCATATGCTTACCTGAACGATGACCACCTGAAAATAGTGACTCTCAGTAATTTTTTGAGCATTGAAACAAAATATCCCAAGTTGGATGATGTAACATAGCAGATATGTCCCCATACCAGTATGAGTCCGTTATTTGGGATAGCGATCAAGCCAAAGTCCCTTATGTCAGCCACTCATTCAATCAATCTGCTATTTGGGGTTCTGGAAATCTACCAACGCATCGAGCATCGCCTGGATGTTCTCTTTCGGAGTTCCCGGGGATGCGCCACCGCCAGCGGATAGAATGATTCCCCTGTCTCCTGCATCTTCCAGGCATTTTTTAGTAGAAGCCTTAACCGAATCAGGTGTGCCCTGGACCAATTCTTCCAGAGGAGGAATATTCCCAAGCAGACATACCTTATCGCCAACCTTTGACCTGACCTCCGCTATTGTTTTCAAATGCGTAAAGTTAAAGATATTGACACCCAAGTCTTCAAGGCTATCATAGTATGCATCCCCATCCGTATCATTGTGATAGATTTTGACGGTGTTGGGGAAAGCATCAAATATTTCCTTCAGGTACGGATGAGCAAATTCCATGTAGTCATCCTTGGAAAGGAAGCCGACTATATCATCCAGAACCAGTATGCCCTCAACCTCGCTCAGCACAACCGCCTGAGCTTCCAGCCAGTTTTTTACCAAAGTGGTGGTAAGTTTCAACAGCTTATGCATATTGTCGGGATCCAATTTCATTCCAACCAGGAATTCGGTAAGACCCATCAGATGGGTTCCAATAGCCAAAGGCCCTCTGCCGGCAACTATTTTGATGGATTCACCCGCATCATTGATTTTGGGCTCCATATTCCGGTACAGGTTTAAAACAAATGGAAGCAGACCATCGGTTTTCGGATTGGGTACCTGGATTTGGTTCACAACATCCATATCATCGGCGGATGGAATGATATGGTTCACTGTCGGTGTATTATTCTCGTAAAAATTTATTTTGCAGCCAAAACCGGAGGGTTCGGCCGCCATACCGTATTCCACCCAAAAATCCGGGATGAAGATGAGTTCTGGAAAGTCTTTCCTTATTTTGATGTTTGCGTCTAGCCATTTCTCTGGAACTGTAAAATAGTCCAATGTCGAAATGCCTGTGTAAGCAGGCATCCATGGGCTGTCAACAATTAAACCAGCCGGTATTTTGTCTGGATAATCCATTGCAGCACATCTTTTCAAGGTTTCCCACTGTGTCTTTTTCATACTCTTTAATTGCTCGCAGTGAGCAATCCTTCCCTCCCCACTTATGTAATATACTAATATCCTACCATACTAATCCATGTTTTCCAATGATGTTTGACGTTTGCTGATAGATTATACGCTATGACACGCTCTCTTGCTTATCCAGTTCGGTTACAGCTCTGGCAGCAGAAATATAATCGGAAAAGGGCAGGTTTTCACCTATTCCAGTGAAAAACGGGTCCTCTGCAATCTTATCGATAAAGAAGCATAGAATCAGATCATCATTGATAAAGCTTCTTATTTTGACATATTCCTTGATAACCGCAGTTATACCAGCGGCCTCCTTCACCTGCCGGTATCTTGATACCGCATCATAATGCCTCGTCAGTAATTCCCTTAGAAAATCAGCCACATCATAAATTCTGTATCTGTCCATGTCATAGACATGTGCCGCATACTCCAGCCCTGCGATTGTCTGCAGGTTGAACCGGGTTAAGAGGCGGCTGAAGTCTTTTGTTTTGAAAAAATACCGGTGACCCTGCACTTTGCAGAAGGCCTTCAGTGTGTCCAGATATCCCAGCTTTAGATTCTTTTGAATCCTGTCCCTGTTAAACTCAAAAATCCCCCCAAGGGATTCATCGGGGCGGATCAGCTTGATATAAACATCTTTGTTTACAAGGCCCCTTTTCAACCCCGGTCCAGAGATATCCACCGCGATAAACCGGCTGTATCCCTTATTAATCAGCATATTAATGGGCAGATTGTCATACAGGCCTCCATCCAGAAATTTGTTCTCACCTATTTTCTGCACCTTGTAAATAGGGAAGCACGCAGAGGCGAGAAGGTATTGAATGAATTCTTCCTTATGAATATCTTCTTTGAATATCTCCAGAGGCTTATGATCTTTTATCGAATAGGTTACCATTCCGAAGTCCAATTTTGATCGATATATTTTTTCAATATCAAGGTTATTCTCCAGAATGCTTTTTAATGGGTCATTGCTGAAACCTTTTTGCTTGATATAGTCCCGGGCAACTCTTACAATGTTACCAATGTTAAACAAATTTTTATTCTCACCGATTTCAGCATTGGTACTAATAATATCTTCAATGGCAATATCATCATACAGCTTCTGCAGCTTACCGGGTTCGTCCTGCAGCATGAATGCTGCATTAATGGCCCCGATGGATGTACCCGCAACAGCCGATATGTTAATCTTCATCTCTTTCAGGGCATTCAATGCCCCTACCTGATATGCCCCCCTTGTTCCACCGCCGGCCAAAACAAGACAAAAGCTTTGTTCCATTGAGTATACCTCGCAAACAGCATGATTTTTTCCTGTATGATCACCTTTTAATTCATCATACCATATTTTGCAACTGTTTTAATTCCTTATCGGTAGTCTAAAAACCACCTTTAAACTCATCATACCATATTTTTGTAACCCGTATTAACCGTTTTTTTTATCAATTGCCTGAAGGATCCTGCCTCTACAGGCGGGGGATAAACCGATTTCTGCTTCAGTGGTGGGTACAATGGTGGGTACAATGCCCCACTGAAGGGCATTTGATAAAATGCCCGCAGCGCGTTGCACACAAAACGCGCAAGGAAGGTGCCTTCAGCGCCCGCGTTTTGGCGTACAATTCGCGCAAGTGCTCATTGTACGCCTGGCCACTTATGCCGGAAGAAAGGGGGACACTCCTACCGAAAGGTTTCTGTTGCTCCGAGTATGTCAGGAAACCGACGAAACATTCTCCTTCTTGTTCGTCCGCTGGCTCATTGGAACATAATCCCGGTGCTGTGCAATACTCTTGTATGCCGGACGAATAATCTTGCCGTTGTTCACCAGTTCCTCGATGCGGTGGGCACTCCAGCCCACAATCCTTGAAATTGCGAACAGGGGTGTATACAGTTCTTCGGGAATATTCAACATACTATACACAAGGCCAGAATAGAAATCCACATTAATGCTAACACCCTTATACATTTTCCTCCGCTCGGCAATAACCTGTGGCGCAAGGCGCTCCACTCTCTCATACAATGAGAACTCCTGCTCAAAACCCTTTTCCCTTGCCAATTGTTGTGCATAACCTTTAAAGATAACGGCTCTGGGATCAGAAATGGAATATACCGCATGGCCGACACCATAGATCAGGCCGCTTCTGTCAAAAGCCTCCCTGTTCATAATCTTCGTGAGATATTCACGGATCTGTTCATCACTTTCCCAATCCTTCACTTTCCGTTTCATATCTTCAAACATCTGCACAACCTTTATATTGGCTCCTCCATGGCGAGGACCTTTCAGTGAACACAACGAAGATGCCATGGCCGAATATGTATCGGTTCCAGTCGATGTTATTACATGGTTGGCAAAGGTAGAATTGTTCCCTCCGCCATGTTCTGCATGAAGCACCAAGGCTAAATCGAGCAGAATGGCTTCCAACCTGGTAAATGCCGAATCTGGACGCAGCAAATGCAGGATGTTCTCTGCTGTACTGTATTCAGGTTTCGGAGCGTGAATGACCAGGCTTTTGTCCTGATAATAATGTTTTAAAACCTGATAACCATAGACCGCCAGTAAAGGCATCTGCGCAATCAACTGCAGGCATTGCCTGATAACATTTTTCGTAGAGATGTCATCAGCACGCTTATCATAGCAATAGAGGGACAACACACTTCTTGAAAGAATATTCATCACATCATTACTGGGCAGCCGCATTACCGAGTCTTCAAAGAAGGATTTGGGGAGTTTTCTATACAAAGAAAGCAGATCGTTAAACTCTTTTAGTTCATCTTCATCAGGCAATTTTCCCATCATGAGCAAATAAACGGTTTCTTCAAACCCAAAGCGATCTTCACTTATAAAGCCGTTTACAATGTCATATATGTCCATCCCTCTGTATATCAGCCGTCCGGGAGTGGGGATGGTTTCTCCTTCGTCGATGATGTAGGCGTGTACCTCTCCAATCTCGGTGAGGCCTGCAAGGACGCCTCTTCCGCTGATATCCCGAAGGCCCCGCTTAACTTCATACTTCGAATACAATTCCGGGTCAATTTTGCTACACTTCTCTGCCAGCATTGTATACTCACTAATTAATGTCTCTCTTGTTCTCTTTTTTTCGTTCATCAATACCACTCCTCTTATTTCATCCTTTACTTCGATTCATTGGTATACTTGTTTTCTCCGTTTTCATAATCGGGTTGTTTTGTCTGCCATACATTCGGAAAATTAGCCTTCTACTTCGTGTAAGGCCCTAATGCGTGAAATAGCCGGTTTTTAGCTGAGCGCAATCGTTTTTTACCATCCTGTAAGTATATGCTGGTTGTGAGTGTGCATGTTAGAAAGTTAGTTCGTTACAAAAGCATTCAACATGAATAACCGCTGTTTATCTCTGTTGCAGCACAACCATTACCATTAAGTCCTTTGAGGATTTTCCCCTGTTTAGAGGGTAATATACAGCATACAAAAAGATGCTTGGAAATGAGGAATAAAAAACCATGGAGTATGTCCATGGTCATGTGCACGATACTCCTCTTTCACAGCCTACGAGGTTAGCTGTCGGGCTCGGATTGAAAGAGATATCCTATCCTGTTGGAATTCGCCCCGAAAATGGGTCCCCCGCTTCATAGTTTAAGATGAATTCGGCTTATTCAACTATACGAAACAAGTATTATTTTGCAACCTGCCTGCGTCGGCAACTTTAGTATTCAGCCTGCAGAACTGAATAGATTGTTGCCATTTTACCATATTTCCGAAACAACGTCAATTTCCACTTTCTCTAAATATACCAAATAAGTAACCTAATTAATTGAAAAAGTAAATTCCACCCCAAAAACCATTAATGGGGGTATTCTCCTTTGCAAAACTAACAGTCTCATCAAGGACATTCTGCTTACTTTTTAGCAAAGTGGAAGCTAACTTTTTAATTGCCCATGCAGCAAGGCTTCAAGGAAACTGTAAAGCGGAAACAGTTTTTGTTATATTTTGGTAACAAACAATTTACAATCCGTTCAGAATTATTTCACTTGTTTCTGTTATAATGAATTGGAGGTAAATGGGCAGAAAAAACATATGAAAAAGAGGTAGATTTATTTGGATATATATCAGAATGTATTGGCTTGCGTTACGAAGCAAAAAACCTGTGAACGCCTGATTAAAGAGGCTTCCCGCCGTAAAGCTCCGCAGGGAAATATCCATGTTCTGCATGTCGCTAAAGACGAATGGAATATTCTTGACAATAGTCGTGAAAGTGAGGCTCTTGATTACCTGTTCAAAATTTCAAAGAGCTATGATGCAGAAATGACCATGCTTAGAGCTGATGACATTTCCAAAACGATTGCTACTTTTGCGAAGGACCGACAAGTTAATTTAATCGTTCTTGGAGAATCATCGAATGCGCGGGAAAACAAGTTCTTTAAGCGACTAAGAACATTACTAAAGGACACTTCCATTGCTCTTGAGGTTATTCCCCAGTGAAATAATGTTTTTGCTATGGAACTCTGGGTTTCATATACCCCTATCAAAGAGATATCCATCCAGCCATTTGTTTCGTTTATCTTTTCCTATTATGGAGTATAAGGCTAAAAAAGACCTGAATCTCAGGTCTTTTCGCTTGCGCATCATCCGTTATTATAGGAAAACATAATCATTCAATCGGCGGGGTGTTCACCGTTGCCCATTCCTATGGTGTGAACCCCTGCATTCCTGATTTATGTGGGCTTCTTTTCTCTTGGAGGCAGTTGTTTGAAAACACTCTCTATCGCCTTAATTGCCCTGTCCATCTGTTCTTCGGTATGGGTTGCCGTATAGCTGGTACGCAACAGGCACTGCCCCGGAGCGACTGCAGGGCAAATTACAGGATTTACATAAACCCCAGCCTCAAAGAGCATCTTTGTCGCCAGGAAGGTTCGGTCATTATCGTAAGTCATAATGGGTATAATTGGGGTTTCGGATTCAAGAATTGGGATTCCTGCTTTACGAAGCCCATTGCGCATGTAATCGGCGATATGTTGCAATCGCTTCATTCGATTGGGTTCCTGTTCAATAATCTCAAGCGCTTTCAATGCTGCTGCTGCATTTGACGGAGGAATGGAAGCGCTGAAAATAAAAGGACGGGAATTATGCTTCACATAATGCACAACATCTTCGCTGGCAGCCATATATCCACCCAAGCTGGCAAGTGATTTGCTGAAGGTACCCATAATGATATCCACTTTGTCTTCAAGTCCGAAGTGTTCAGCCGTTCCGCGTCCACGTTCACCCAAAACACCCAGACCATGAGCGTCATCCACCATGACCCTGGCGCCATATTTTTCAGCCAGCTTTACAATTTCAGGCAGATTGCAGATGTCTCCACCCATGCTGAAGACACCATCGGTTACGATAAGGATGCCTTTGTTTTGCGGGATTTCGCTGAGAACCTTATCGAGATCCCGCATGTCGTTGTGTTCATACCGGACCATCTTCGCATAACTTAACCGACAAGCATCATAAATGCTTGCATGGTTTTCCTTGTCGCAGACAATATAATCGTTTCTTCCGGCAATAGCAGATATGATTCCAAGGTTGCTCTGGAAACCTGTACTGAAAGTAATTGCGGCCTCTTTGTTCAGGAATTTCGCCAGTTTGTCTTCAAGATCGATATGCAGCTTTAAGGTTCCATTCAGAAAACGTGAACCCGAACAACCTGAACCATATTTCAGCAACGCCTCTTTTGCAGCTTCCACAACGCGTGGATCAGATGCCAGACCCTGATAATTATTCGATCCTATCATAATAATAGGACGACCTTCCATAATAACTTCTGTATCCTGCCCGGTCTCCAGATAGTGAAAATACGGATACACTCCTGCTGCGATTGCTTCTTTTGCTGTTGTGTAATTATAGCACTTTTCAAACAGGTCCATACTTAACATCTCCTTGTTAACACGCTGTTTTCTGAGCCTGACAATATTCATGAACAAGTTTTAACACCAGCTCATAATACCTCAAGCGAATTTGTTCAGCACTATTGTATCACACTTTTACGAAATATCCACTTTATTTTTGATTTTTTGGTCTGGCTGTATTAGAATGGTTTCAGACATATCCTGATTCATTGCTTTCCTATGGAATCATGCATTCGGAAATAAAGAACCGAATCAGCAAGAAAGAGAGGTTAGGGTTCATGGTGCAAAAGAACAAGATTATCCTTGTAACCGGGGCTTCTTCGGGTCTTGGTCTGGCAGTGGCCACCCATTTAAGTGAAACTGGCTACATCGTTTACGCAGGAGCACGTTCCTTTTCAAACGATACATCAGAGGACGGCACACTGAAAAAAATACATCTTGATGTAACGGATCAGGCCGGAATAGACAGCACCGTAAAGAAGATTATCGAAACCGAAGGCCGGATCGACGTGCTGATTAATTGTGCAGCAATACAGGTTTTGGGCTCTGTAGAGGATTTGACCTGGGAGGAGTTTGAGAACGTTTTCCTGACGAACACGGGTGGCGTTGTTCGGATGTGCAAAGCTGTTCTTCCATTCATGAGAAACAGGAATGAGGGACAGATCATCAACTTCTCATCCATTATGGGATTGGTTGCCGTTCCGTTTCAAAGCGCGTATACTGCTTCCAAATTTGCTGTCGAAGGCTTTACCGAAACCCTTCGGATGGAAACCAGGAATTATGGGATTAAGGTTAGTATGGTTGAACCCACAGACTACAAATCCGGTTCTGTGAAATACAGGCCTCATACAGCAGCAGCGGATCTGTTGTCTTCCCCTTACTATGATCTGTTCCGGAAGGTTACCGCAAAGATAGAATATGACGAAGCCCATGGCAGCGAGCCCGAAAAACTGGCCAGACTTATCGGAAGGATCGTACAAGCCAGGCGTCCGAGGCTTCGCTATATGTCTGGAAAATTCGATCAGAAGCTATCGGTGCTGCTCAAGAAAATATTGCCCGGCAAAATGTTTGAGTCAATCATATACGGATATTATAAGGATGGACCGAAAAATGCCAAGAGCCAATGAAAAAATGATCAAGCTTTACACCAGAGTATGGAAGAAGCTTGATAAAATCACTCCCCTTCCAATCGACTGCGGAAAGCTCTGTGATAAAAAATGCTGCTGTGGTTCAGATCAGGACGGAATGCTGCTGTTCCCGGGAGAAGAACTGATGTATCAGAATATGGACAGCGACTGGTTTCTTATCAAAGACAGCAACATCACCTTATCCAACGGCTATACAGTAAAGCTACTGGTTTGCAGGGGCGAATGTCCTCGGGAGAAACGGCCTTTATCCTGCAGAATATTTCCTGTAGTCCCCTATATCAACAGCGACGAGTATGCTGAGTTCAGGTTGGATCTGCGCAGCCTTGGTATTTGCCCCATCGTCTTCAACCCTCAGGAAAACCCTGTAGACGAGAAGTTCATCGAAACGTTGTATAGCGCTTTCCCTCCACTGTTAAGAGATATGCGCATTGTCGAATTTATTGAAATATTGTCACAGCAATACGATGATACTGCCTCTTTTCTATCAAAATTCCAGCGCAGTGAAAAATGAATAGAAAATATTTTTTCTCTACAAAAAAAGTATCCATTAGCGACCTCATACTATGCATGAAACCCGCCAAATCATTGCTTTGATTGATATAACCGCGGAGCAGATTTTGCGGGATTTTTGTTTGTGATAATGTATGGATTATGATATAGTAAAGATTGTGATTTGTTAGAATAAATGGAATGAGATAAGGATATGTCGAAAAAAGGTTTGTTGATGATCATAGTCATTGCATTGCTGGGCACGGTAATGCTTTCGTTGATAAATATCGGTGGGTTCCAGCCAGTTTCCGGTCTCTCTGGCTATTACATTTGTATTAATGAAGTCATGCCACTAAATAAATCGGTTCTGGCAGACAAGGACGGTAATTTCCACGATTGGGTAGAGTTCTACAATGCAGGAGACGAATCCATCTGTCTGAAAGGGTACGGGCTCTCCGATGATCTGTCCGAGCCAGGTAAATGGATCTTCCCTGATATCGTAATTTCTCCAAAAAGTTATCTTGTCATTTTCGCATCAGGAAAAGATTACGTGGACGGTGATGAATATCATACGAATTTCCGAATCGACGCAGACGGTGAAGCGCTTGTTTTAAGCAATCCACAGGGGAGTATTATCGAAGAAATTGAAATTCAGGCCTGTGATGCCAATATTTCTTATTGCCGTGATCATGCAAACCCCACAGACTGGTTTGTATCGGCTCACCCCTCACCAGGGCATCCCAATAACGAGAAAGGCGCAGCTGATTTTGAAGCAACACGCTGGGTTACCGTTTCTGATGTAATCCTTAGCGAAGTGATGGCCGATAATGCCTCCATCCTTCAAGACGAGGACGGGGCTTATTCTGATTGGGTGGAAATTACCAACAACGGCACTTCCGGTTTCGATCTGACAGGGTTTGCGCTATCAAATGATAGAAATGATTTGTTTCATTGGCGTTTCCCACAGATAACCCTTCTTCCGGGGCAAAACCTGATTGTATTCTGCTCTGGAAAGAACAAAACAGACCCGCATGGAAACCTGCATACCAACTTTAAAATCAATCGATCAACCGACAGTCTTTTTTTTGCAAATTCGCAGGGGCAAATCGTCGATTATGTAGAAATACACGGTCTTCCAGAAGATTCTTCACTTATTCAGGTGTCTGGTTCCTGGGAAGTTACGGAACAGCCAACGCCGGGTTATCCAAACACACCGGAAGGATATGAAGATTTCCTTGCAAATACAGGAAGAGTTTCGGATCTGGTAATCTGGGAGGTCATGTCCAGAAATGAAAAAACGCTCCCGGAAGAAGATGGGAATTTTCATGACTGGGTTGAAATCAGAAACACAGGCAACAGCCCTATAAATCTCGCAGATTACTGGTTATCGGATAACAGCGAAAAAATTCACAAATGGCGGTTCCCCGAGTTCATGTTAGACCCGGGAGACTTTGCGATTGTGTTTCTATCCTCGGAATATAACAAGTTACAGGGCGAGAAATACCTTTACGCCAATTTTGGTCTTTCTGCTGCAGGTGAAATCCTTTATCTTTCAGATGCAAACAAAACCATTGTTCAAAAGCTGGCTGTTCCCATGCTCACCTCCGACATTTCCTATGGCCGTCTGGAGGGCAAATCAGAGTACTCTTATTTTACATTCCCCACCCCGGGGAGACCCAATAACAACTACAGCTGTGTCAGTGGTTATAGTGAAAAACCTGTTTTTTCAATAGCCGGGGGTTTATACGCGGATTCTGTTTCGTTAACAATAACGGTAGACCAGGATGACGCTGTCATTTATTACACAACAGATGGTTCAGAACCAGGGCTTTTTTCGCCTGTTTACACAGAAACCCTCACCATCGACAAAACAACCGTAGTGCGCGCTGTGTCACATAAAAAAGGATACCTTCCAAGCCCTGTTGTCACACATACATATATCTTGGATCCACAAAACAACATGGCCGTGGTTTCGATTGCAACAGACCCTGAAAACCTATGGAGTGAGGAAACAGGCATTTATACATTCGGCCATGACTATGAACCCGAATATCCATACCACGGTGCAAACTTCTGGCAGGATTGGGAAAAGCCCGCTCACATCGAATTTTTTGAGACCGATGGAAGCCTAGGGTTCAGCATGGATGTCGGCATCTCCATCCATGGAGAATACACCCAGGCATTGGATCAGAAGTCCTTTGGCATTGATGCACGAAAAAAATATGGCAGTGAATTTATCCATTACTCTGTTTTTTCAGAGAAACCATATACCTATTATCAGTCTATTGTTCTACGGAACTCAGGGCAGGATAACGGCAATACAAAGCTTAGGGATGTATTGATTTCGCAGCTAATGAAGGAAACCGGCCTGGATTACCAGGCATACCGGCCCGCTGTTCTCTATCTGAACGGAGAATACTGGGGGTTCTATACCTTACGGGAATCCACTGACAAGCATTTTCTTCATACCAACAACCCAGGCATCGATTTTGAGAACCTTGATATTGTTGAAGGAAACTGGCGTGTGCATCAGGGGGATCTTAAGAATTACAGAGCTTTGCTTGACTATATCGAGAGCAATTATCTGAGCGTGACCGAAAATTATGAATATGTTAAGGCCTGGATGGATGTGGACAATTTCATCGACTACCAGATAGCCGTCATCTATGGCGACAATGTGGATAATGGTAATATCAAGTTTTGGCGGGAACGTGCAGAAGGCTCGAAGTGGCGGTGGATTCTGTTTGATTTTGACATGGCCTTCCGATACCCCGAGCACGACATGGTCAGTGAAGTTTTCAACCCTGAAGGTACCGGCTCTGAAGACATGTTCTCTACCGTCATTCAGATGGGCCTTTTGCAGAATGCAGAATTCAGGGATCGATTTCTCAGAAGGTTAGCTTACCATATGAATAACACCTTTGAACCACAGCGTGTTTGTGCCTTGATTGACCAGCTTGCGCATGAAATAGAGCCTGAAATGCACCGTAATTATACAAAGTGGAATGGATCGATGAGAACCTGGAACTCTTGTATTGAAAAAATGAAGAACTTTTTCATGACAAGACCAGAGCATGTCAAGGAACACATTCAGCAATATTTTAACCTTACAGATAGCCAGATGTATGAGTACGGGTTCCATTGAGGGATGACGTGCTGCATTAAGCGAATAAACAATAGAGGGAATAAATGACTGTGAGAAAAGCATTTCGCCATGAATTGAAATATTTCGTGCGCTACAGGGATTATACAGAATTAAGGGGCAGGCTGCTGCATTGTATGAAGGTTGACGCTCATGCCTGCGCAAACAATCAATATGCTATTCGAAGCTTGTATTTTGACGATGTTTATAACAGTGCATATTACGATAAGGTTAACGGAGTAGAGAAAAGAAATAAATATCGCATCCGGCTCTATAATCATCAGCATGATCTGATCCGGCTGGAGAAAAAGGGCAAGGTCGGCCAGTACATCCTTAAGGAATCTGAGACAATCCCCCGGGATTTGTGCATGAGAATACTGGATGGAGATATTGATTTTCTAAGCTCTTCAACCAGTCAACTTCAGACCGGTCTGTATATTCAGATGAAGACAAATCTACTCCGCCCGGTGGTTATCGTGGATTATCTACGGGAGGCTTATATCCTCCCATTTGAGAATGTCAGGATAACCTTTGATATGAAACTGAAAACCGGAATGCTTTCAACCGAGTTGTTCAATCCTTCGGTGCCTGTGGTAAACGCGCTTGGCCCTGGAACAGTAATTATGGAAGTCAAGTTTGATCAATTTCTCCCGCAAAACCTTCAAAAGTTGGTTGCTGGAGTGAGAAGTGCAAGGGACTCAATTTCCAAATATGTTCTGTGCAGAGAGACACAAAGAAACATTTGAGGTGAATAAAATGGATAACACTATAACCTTCAATGACCTGATTAAGAAAAAATACCTTGAGGAAATGGGGGGCAGTCTCTCCATTAATGTAGGCCGTATCATGCTGGCTTTGCTGCTGGCGCTGGCCATCGGTTTTTTAATCTACACCGTGTATAAGAAAACCTTCCAAGGTGTGGTATACAGCCGCAGCTTCAATTTTTCCCTGATCCTTACATCAATGGTGACCGCCATGATCATACTGCCAATCACATCAAACCTGACACTTTCGCTCGGTATGGTGGGAGCACTCAGTATCGTCCGTTTCCGTGCAGCGATTAAGGAACCGTTGGATATCGGATACCTGTTCTGGTCAATTTCTGTTGGGATAACCACCGGAGCAGGGTTTTACACCTTGTCCATCGTTGGCTCCCTGATCATCGCTGCGGTAATCATTGCCTTCAGCTATATCCGGGGAAACAACTCTGCCCATTATCTGCTGGTCCTGAATTATGCGGACAAATGCAACGTCGAGGTTGACAATGTGCTCGAGAAGCTTCAGGTTAAAAAGTTGAAAACCAAGACAGCAACAAAAGACAATGTGGAAGTAACGTACGAGGTGCGTGTAAAAGAAGAGGATACCACATTTGTGCAGGAACTTGCTGAAATCGACGGGGTATCAAACGCAACACTGGTCAGCTACAACGGAGAATGCTAAGATTGGATGACTACATCATTATTTTAAAGAGTTTGGGCGCACAATTTGTCAATTGTGCAGCCTGAACCCCAAGGAGTGAATGATTTGAAGCTTTTCCTTCAGAGAATGAAATTCATCATCTGCTTATTGTTAACCATCGTTTTGATCACATTTTCAACCTGCTCCAATGATATCACTGTTTTTAATACCCAAATTCAGAGGGCGGACTATGCCAAGGCCCTTGAGATAGCTGAGAAGATGGTTCAGAAGCAACCTGATGATGTCGATTCGCTGAACAGAAAAGCACTCGTTCTGATCCATCTTGAACGGGAGCAGGAAGCACTTCCGATTCTTGATACCGTTCTTTCAATAGACCCGGATAATGATGATGCACTGAATAACAAATCCTGGGCTTTATACAATCTCGAACAGTATGAGCAGTCTTATGACATAATTACGAGGGCACTGGAGATAGAGCCAAATTCTGATATTGAGCACATCAACCATGGAAACGTTCTGTTGGAGATGGGAAGGTATACCGATGCCGTCGAAGCATATTCCAAGGCTATAGAAATCAATCCGTCCTCAGACTTCGGTCTTTATGGCCTCGGTTGTGCTTTCTATTGGCTTGATGATTATGAACAGGCGATCCGTCAGTTCAATGAATACTTGAAAATTGTTGCGGGAGATGCCGACGCCATCACTTTTCTTGGTTATTCCTATCTATATTCAGGGCAGATGGAAGAAGCCCTGAAATGGATTGAAATACTGAAAAAAGTTGCGGACAACAGGAAGGGTGGGCTTTCCTCTGATATCCTTTTCAATGCCCTGATGCTTCAGGCTGAATATGAAAAGATAGACGGAAAATACGAACAAGCCCTTCAAACCCTGAGTGAAGCCGAAAAAATAGACACCGATGAAACCCTATATTCCATGTTGGGAGAGATCCATTATAATTTGGGAAACTACACACAATCTATCAGGGCATATGATGCGCTTTCTGAGCTGTCGCCTGATCTGGCATATCCCAACATTCAAAATGTTTATAACTATCTTGCTTTAGAGAATATCCAGGCAGCCTCCGACGCTGCAACAAAAGCCCTTGAGCTTGATCCTGTCAACGAAGAGAGCCTTAACGCGATGGGCAACATCTATGGGTGGGAAACGCAGTACCGCAAGGCTTACGATTACTTTCAGCAGGCAGTGGCAATCAATCCTGATTATGCTACCGGGCATGTGAACAGCCTATGGGCATTGTATGGCAGCGGGCTTTACAAAAAAAGTGTCGAATACGGGGAATCCATCGCCGACAGGTTTCCCGATGAACCGGACATCTATGGCTATCTCGGTGACAGTTGGTCAAAGCTTCAGGAAATTGACAAGGCTGTTGAGAATTATAAAAAAGCACGTGAATGTGGCCTAAGCACTGTATATTACGATTACGCGATTGCTATGGAGTATTTCATCGATCAGCAATACGACTTGGCTGAAGCGTCTGTTGATGCTGCTCTTCTTGCAGAGCCCGACAATGAGGTCTGCCTGCAGCTGAAACAGGAAATCCAAGGATTAAGGAAGAACCGTTATCCCATCGTTTGGCTGATTTTGTTGAGCAGAATTACCTGTATGCTCCTGAAATCAAGAACCTTGACGCAGTCCTCCAGGAATTCAGGCAAAAAGACGCCACATATTCTGAAACCAGTGCGTTTATTGAAAGCATCAGGTTGAAGGATGATATGTTTACATATTGCATCGTCGGTGATGACTATGATTATTACTGGGCTCTCGAAGATGGAAATACCGTTACATATAGCCGGGTTCTTGAAGATACAGGTGAAATTGTTCACTACTTCGACATCGACTATTTCAGCGCTATGACTGCAAATGAATTCATTGAGATCTGCGAAGAGCTTCCAGATAAGGAGGATAGTATCCTTATAATAGACCTTAGGGACAATGGCGGCGGCCTTATGGAAAGCTGTGCGGAAATGCTGGATTATCTGCTTGAATTCTGTGTTGTGGGAAACCTGATCTACCGCGACGGAACCATCTCGCCATGGTACTCCGATGATGATGCTATCACCTTTAAAAGAATTTTTGTTTTGGTGAACGAATATACCGCTTCAAGCTCTGAAATGCTTACGCTGGGACTAAAAAAATTCCTTCCCAATGTAACTGTTATCGGTCAGCCAACCTTCGGAAAAGGTGTAGGGCAAGCTGTTTTTGATTCGCGAAAAGATAAAATCGCTGTACTGCTGGTAAATTTCTACTGGAGTGTCAAGGAAGAAAACCTGATGAACAGCTCAATAAAGCCAGAAATCAAGGCCTCTGGAGATCTGAATCGGTACCTGGAAAAGGTGAGAGTGGCATTGAAAGACAAAGCAGCAACTTCTTCCACTGGTCCTGCACATTAACCTTTGCGCGGGTATGGCAATAGTTACTGTTCACACCACATATACTTGAGATATAGCTGTGCATAACGGAAACTACGCTTCATTTGCAAGAGCTGCATTACGCTAATGTTTCCTATTATTGCACATCTATCTCTCATCAGATACCTCTGAACAGTAACTGGCAATACAGGAACATACGAAAGAAAAAACGAAAAAACTGTTTACTAATACGAGATATCATATATAATATTAAACGATGCATGAATCTGAAACCTTATGCATAAATCTTTATGTTTCAAATGTTTTTATGCATAAAACCGAATCTTTCACAGACAGCTTTGCATATTTATTCACAAGCAACCATTTGCTTTGATTGTGCATTCATCATTTATATGTTCGAGGTAAAAAGATATGCCAAAACGCACCGACATCCACAAAATACTGATCATCGGTTCGGGGCCCATCATCATTGGCCAGGCCTGTGAGTTTGATTATTCCGGTACCCAGGCCTGTAAAGCTTTGCGTAAGCTTGGTTATGAAATCGTGCTGATCAATTCCAATCCTGCCACAATCATGACAGACCCCGGAATGGCTGATGCAACCTATATTGAACCATTGAATGTGGAAAGAATTTCACAGGTTATCGAAAAAGAACGTCCGGATGCACTTCTGCCGAATCTTGGAGGGCAGTCCGCATTGAATCTTTGCTCTGAGCTTGCAAAGTCTGGTGTCCTTGATAAATTTGATGTTGAAGTCATCGGGGTTCGGGTGGATGCTATTGAACGTGGAGAGGATAGAATTGCCTTTAAGGAAACCATGAGCAGACTCGGAATCGAGATGCCACGCAGCAGCCCAGCATATTCCGTTGAAGAAGCAGAAAAGATCGCTCTGGAGCTTGGGTTCCCTGTCGTTATCCGTCCAGCTTATACTATGGGCGGCACGGGTGGCGGTCTTGTATATAATATTGAAGAGCTTCGTGTTGTGGCAAGTCGTGGGATTTCATCAAGCCTTGTGGGCCAAATCCTTGTGGAGGAATCGGTTGTGGGCTGGGAAGAGCTGGAGCTTGAGGTGGTCCGTGACGCGAAAAACCAAATGATTACAGTATGCTTCATCGAGAATATCGATCCGATGGGAGTACATACCGGCGATTCCATCTGCGCAGCACCCATGCTTACCATAAGTGCTGAACTGCAAAACAGGTTGCAGGAGTATGCCTATAAAATAGTCGAGGCCATCGAGGTTATTGGCGGCACCAATGTTCAGTTTGCCCATAACCCGAAAACTGGAAGGGTGGTCATCATTGAAATCAATCCCCGTACTTCCCGTTCGTCGGCTTTGGCATCGAAAGCCACTGGTTTTCCAATCGCAATGGTATCCGCCATGCTCGCAGTGGGAATGACTTTGGATGAAATCCCCTACTGGCGCGACGGAACCCTTGATAAATATACACCTTCAGGTGATTATGTCGTCATTAAATTCGCGCGATGGGCTTTTGAGAAATTCAAAGGGGCTGAGGACAAACTGGGAACCCAGATGAAAGCGGTCGGAGAAGTGATGAGTATTGGAAAAAATTACAAGGAAGCCTTCCAGAAGGCAATCCGATCTCTTGAAACCGGCAGGTCTGGGCTTGGTTTTGCTGGAAACTACAATAAACTGGAATTGAATCAGCTATTGGATCTCCTTGCAGAGCCAACCAGTGAACGGCAATTTGTCCTGTATGAGGCACTGCGCAAGGGCGCTTCCGTTGAAGAACTTCATCGCATTACGCATATCAAGGGCTGGTTTATTCAGCAGATGAAAGAGCTTGTTGATCTGGAAGAAGAAATACTACAATACAGAGGTACCGAATTACCTGATTCTTTACTGATACAAGCCAAAAAGGACGGTTTTGCAGACAAGTATCTTTCCATACTATTGAATATTCCGGAAGATGAAATCCGCAGCCGCCGCATTGGCCTTGGTTTGTCAGCAGGCTGGGAGCCTGTTCCTGTCAGTGGGGTAACCGACGCTGCCTACTACTTTTCAACCTACAACACTACAGACAAAACCCCTGTAAGCAATCGTCAGAAGGTTATGATTCTCGGAGGAGGCCCAAACCGCATTGGCCAGGGCATTGAGTTTGACTATTGCTGTGTTCATACTGCATTCGCGTTACGAGATTTGGGTTACGAGACCATTATCGTCAACTGTAATCCTGAAACGGTATCCACCGATTACGACACATCGGATAAACTGTATTTTGAGCCCTTAACCGTTGAAGATGTGCTGAGCATTTATCATAAGGAAAACCCCATTGGCGTCATTATCCAGTTTGGAGGTCAGACACCGTTAAATATCGCTGGAGAGCTTTCAAAAGCCGGTGTCAGTATTCTCGGAACCTCCCCTGAAACCATCGATTTGGCAGAAGATCGTGATCTTTTCCGTAAAATGATGGATAAACTGAATATTCCGATGCCCGAGTCGGCAATGACCAGCACACTGGAGGAAGCACTCTCCATAGCGGAAGATATTGGTTATCCGTTGATGATAAGGCCGTCTTATGTTCTTGGTGGCCGCGGAATGGAAATCATTTATGACGAGGATATGCTGCGACAGTATATCGATATGGCCGTCGGTGTGACGCCCGATCGGCCCCTGCTGATAGATAAGTTCCTTGAAAATGCGGTGGAGGCTGAGGCAGATGCTCTGTCCGAAGGGGAAAATAACTTTGTTCGAGCAGTGATGGAGCATATCGAGCTGGCGGAGATTCACTCCGCAGATTCAGCTTGTGTTATCCCGCCGATCAGCATTGCGCAAAAACATATTGATACCATTTGTGAATACACACGGAAAATAGCGAATGAACTTAAAGTTGTGGGTCTGATGAATATACAGTATGCTATATGTGATGACATTGTCTATGTTTTGGAAGCAAACCCCCGGGCATCCCGGACGGTTCCTCTTGTTTCAAAGGTTTGCGACATACAGATGGCCCGGATTGCCACAGAGCTCATCATCCGCTCGCTCTCTGGAGGCGAGTCTGCGGTGAATCGCTTGAAAACCCGCAAAATACCTCATTTTGGTGTTAAGGAAGCTGTTTTCCCCTTTAACATGTTCCATGAGGTAGATCCTGTATTGGGGCCAGAAATGCGTTCAACCGGCGAGGTATTGGGAATGGCAAATTCCTTTGGGCTTGCCTTTTTCAAAGCACAGGAGGCTACACAGGTGCCTCTGCCGACAACTGGCAGCGTGTTGATCAGCGTAGCCGATCGGGACAAACCGCATCTTTTGGAGATTGCGAGGATGTTTATCAGCCAAAACATTCGAATCAAAGCCACAGGAGGAACATACCAATTCCTCAAGGAAAACGGTATCGACTGTGAGCATATTAAAAAGCTGTATGAAGGGCGCCCAAATATTGCAGATAGCATACTAAACAAGGAAATCGGGCTGGTGGTCAATACACCGATTGGCAAACAGAGCCAGTATGATGATTCATATATCCGCAAAACAGCCATTAGGTATAAAATACCCTATATCACAACAATCACCGCTGCTTTGGCAAGTGCCAAAGGCATCGTGGCCTATAGAAAAGACCATCTGAAGGAAGACAAAGTTAAGTCCCTTCAGGACTATCATAAGGACATCCAATAGTTCATAAGGGGTATCGGGTGCCATTATCGGCACTACAGGTACCCTTAAATCACACATCAACAGCAAAAGAAAGGAATGAGACTTTTTGGGAGGATTATTCGGGGTTGTATCAAAAAAAAGCTGCGTGACGGACCTGTACTTCGGCACAGATTATCATTCACATCTGGGCACAAGCCGCGGAGGAATGGCAGTTTGGACCGGAACCGGCTTTACAAAGGCAATCCATAATATTGAAAATGATCAGTTCCGCTCCAAATTCGAAGTGGATTTATCGAAAATGAAAGGGAATATGGGAATTGGATGCATCAGTGACAGTGATCCACAGCCATTAACGGTGCGTTCACACCTTGGACAATATGCCATTACAACCGTGGGCCGCATTAATAATCTTAAGGAACTTGTGGATAAAAGTTTAAAAAACAATTTTATACACTTTATGGAGATGAGCGATGGAGAAGTCAACCCCACCGAGGAGGTTGCAGCCCTGATCGATCAGGAGGATACCTTTAGCAATGGCATCATGAGCGCCCAGGAAGCGATTAAGGGCTCCTGTACCATGCTGGTTCTTACTCCGGAAGGTATTTATGCGGCCAGAGACCGGCTTGGCAGAACCCCCCTGATCATCGGCAAAAAGACAGATGCTTACTGTGTCACCTTTGAATCCTGCGCCTTAACCAACCTTGGCTATGAAATGGAATATGAGTTGGGCCCCGGTGAAATAATGCTCATCACTCCTGAGGGGATTGAATGTATCTGTCCACCGCGAAAAGAGATGAAAATGTGTTCATTTCTTTGGGTTTACTATGGATACCCCTCCTCCACTTATGAGGGGATGAATGTGGAAGTCATGCGCAACAGAAATGGTGCAGCGCTGGCCCGCAATGACAATGCTGAAGTGGATCTTGTCGCCGGAATACCCGATTCGGGCGTTGCTCATGCATTGGGTTACTCGAATGAAGCCCGCATTCCTTTCGGCAGGCCTTTTATTAAATATACCCCCACATGGTCCAGGAGTTTCTTGCCCCAAACACCGGAAATGAGGAGCCTGGTGGCGAGAATGAAGCTGATGCCCATCAACGATCTGATCAAAGGTAAACGCCTTCTTTTTTGTGATGATTCTATTGTCCGCGGAACGCAAATGCGGGAAACTGTAGAGTTATTATATGCATGCAAGGCAAAAGAGGTGCATATCCGCTCTGCCTGTCCCCCCATCGTTTTTGGGTGTAAGTATCTAAACTTCTCCCGCTCTCGGACCGAGCTGGATCTAGCCACTCGTCAGACGATTAAGAAACTGGAGGGAAACGGATATACTGCATTGGAGGAATATTCAGATCCAAAAACAGAGCGTTACCAACGCATGGTAGAATATATTGGAGACAGGCTGAATTTTACGTCTTTAAAATATCAGGCATTACCCGATATGCTGGATGCCATTGGCCTGCCCCATGAAAAGCTTTGTACCTATTGCTGGAACGGTAAGGAGTGAGCCGCTCCGCTTTTCAAGGAAATGTAGCGGTTCACTGCTTCAAGCGTAAAATCGTCTGGATTTGATTCCATCGCGGAAATGCCGGACATCTCCAAAATAGAAAAGATACGTTTCCTATCATCCAACAGCTTTAGCGCAGCACTTCGGGAAAACAGGTCCTCTCGATGCATTGCTCTTTTTTCAGCTTCGGCTGCCAAAAGGGGATTTTTAATGCTTAAAACGACAACCTTGTGCCTTGGAGCGTAATTTTTCCATGCCCTGGTAATTTCTCTCGCATGTTCGAAATTATATGGATCGGTAAACAAAAGGACAAGGCTTCTGCGGGTTTGGGCCTTTTGCAGCATTGAGAACGCCTTTTCATAATCGGCAGCAGTTTCCGTCATTTCGATGTTATACAGGCTTTCAGCAAGCCTTTGAAAGTGAGCTGCTCCCTTTCCGGGCTTTACAAGCCTTCGGATGTCACTGTCAAATGACATCATTCCAATATTGTCTCCATGATTCATCGCCGTCTCTGCGACGATAAATGCTGCATTAACCGCATAATCCAAACGCGTGATCCCCTTTATTTCATCGCGCATAACCCTGCTTGTATCCATAAGGATATAGACATACTGGTTTCTTTCAGGTTCATATCGATTGATGTACAGCTGCCCTTCCCTGGCTGTAACCGACCAGTTGATGTGTCTGTAGTCATCTCCCTGAGTATATTCACGAATGCTTTCAAATTCCGTTCCGATACCAAGCTGACGAATTCTCTGGAACCCAGCTGAGAGGCGCTTCTTCTGGATCATCAGTAAATGACGGTTACGCATGTCCTTAAGGTTTGGAAAAACCTTCACCGTGTCGGAGACTGGCAGTGTTTTGGTTCGGACACAAAGCCCCAAAACCCCTGTTACACGAATGTGCAGATCTGGAAACAGATATTCTCCGCGCTTGACAGGCCTAACCCGATAGGATACCGTTTTTTCTTCATGGCCGGCCATCTCTGCATCAATCACTTCGCATTCGGTTCCGAAGCTGTCGGGAATACCATCCCGTATTCGGGCCTTTAAAGGATATGCAGACGGGTTTGTAATCGCTAAATCTATCCGATTCCACACCGACAGAGAAAGCTTGCGCTCCATCACCCTTTCGATTTTAACGGCTTCGGGGCGAGGTGTCAGAGAAAAGTCGACCACCAGAATGATGAACAACAACAGATTATACCCAAAAAGGGCATAAGCACCTACCCCCGGTATCATAGACAAAGCTGCCGGAAATATTCCTAACAGGATTAAAATAATAAAACGCCTGGTAACAAACATAGCTCCCCTTATCTTGGTACTTCGACGGTTTTGATGATTCCGTCCAGTATATCATCCACCGATACATTATCCAGCTGTGCTTCGGGCCGGATAATAACCCTGTGCCGCAGAACAGGATGCAGCACTTCAACGACATCTTCAGGTATAACGAAATCTCTTCCAGAGAAGGCCGCCAGAGTCTTTGCACACTGCATCAGCGCTATGGACGCCCGGGAACTTGCGCCAAGCAGCACTGCCGGTGAGTTCCGTGTGGCGTATACAATTGCCGTGATATAACGAATGATGCCCTCGGATACAATGATTTTGTTCAGCTCCCCGTGTATTTGCACCCATTCTGCGGGGGTAACAACGCTGGCCACCAGTTCAGGGCCCAAACTTCCACCATTTTGATTTACCTTTATCAGTAGTTCCTCTTCCAGCCCGGGCGGCAGATGCCGGATTACGAGCTTCATTATAAACCTGTCAAGTTGTGCCTCAGGCAGCGGATAGGTCCCCTCAAACTCCAGCGGATTCATCGTTGCCAACACCATAAACGGTTGGGGCAATTCATAGGTCTCACCATCGATTGTAACACTTTTCTCCTCCATGCATTCCAACAGGGCGGATTGTGTTTTTGGCGTAGCTCGGTTAATCTCATCGGCCAGAAGGATATTGGTGAAAACAGGTCCTTTTTTCGTGTAAAAAGTACTGTTTTTTACATCAAAAACCTTTGTGCCCGTTACATCTGAAGGCATCAGATCAGGCGTGAACTGTATCCGGGAAAAGCTGGCATCAAGCGTCTTTGCCAGTGTCCTTGCAGCCAGTGTTTTTCCAAGACCCGGTACCCCTTCCATCAGGATATGGCCTCCGGTAAACAGTGCTACAGCCAGATGCTCCAGGAATTGCTCCTGGCCGACGATCACCTTTTTTAGCTCTTCGATAAGTCGGTTATATTTCTGCTCTACAAGCTCCAGATTAATTTCCATGCTCTTACTTCCTTTCCGGGATAGTCTTATTTATTCGTTCTCTTGAAATGAACCTCTCTTTATGCAGAACGTGTCTTCCCATTGATCTCATCCTCCAGCCTATTAAGCTGGTGTACAAGCATGATCAGTTCTTTCCTGCTTTTTCGGTTTTCCTCAATAAACCGGCCGCATGCCGACAGGATGTGGTGCGCCTTTTCCTGCAAAGGCCCCGGCGCTGACAAAAAACGCTGGTATCGCTGTGTAAAATAACCATAATAGTTGGATAGAACAAGGGGATAGGCCTTCATGCGCATATAAAGACCCGCCAACGCCTTTTGGGCCTCAGCCTCAGGCCTTTTCAGCAGCTTGCCTTCGTTTCTGACCCGCCCAAAAGGCTTCCATCCACGGATAATTGTGAGCAAAAGTGCCAATAGAAGCTGAACAGCAGCAATCTGGCCAGGAATACCGATTAACTCCCAGACACCAGGCGCAGGTTTCTGAAGGTAATGGTAGTATTCATTGAAAATGACATCTGTATTCCCAATCCTCTCAAGAACTTGGATAAAAGCAGGCGCAGCGTCCGAGTCTTTCAGCTCTGTATTCATAAATGCATCAGCCTGATCGATAATGCAAATCTGACCGTTATCAAGCCCATACCAGGTAATCGTTATATCTCCGGAATGTATCACTTCATGCCATGTTTTTTGTTCTAATATGGTATTAAAAATCCACAACTCACTTATGGTAAGTGGATCCGGCACCAAAACCATGGTGTTTCCCCGACTCATCCAGGCTTCCAGATATTCCTGTTCTTCTGGTTCGTTAAAAGCTAAACTGCCGGGCCGATAAACTACCATCACCGCTCCATCCTCCAGAAACTTCGCAGGGTAATGGTTCCGTTGAACCTGATACCCCATTTTTTGTGAAAGCAAATAGAGCGCCTTTATTCCCAATGGCTTCGCGCTATATGTGCTGTAATCAGGGAAGTCATTTTGATACACGGTTACCGAGTACAAAACAATTCCCACAGCAACCAGCAGAAAGGCTATCAATATAAAATTAACCCATTTTTTAATTCTGTTTTTCATTTTTGCCTTTCTCTTCAATGTAAAATTGGAACCATATGTTCATACAGGCTTCATCGATTTCTTTGTTGCCATAGCAACAGGCATTGAACACCCCTGTAAGCTCTTTCATGTGAGATAGAATCTCTGGGTTGTTCGCAGCGATTTCTCGCAAATAAGCCCGGTTTGTTTTCCATTTTTCAATACGCAAAACTTTTCTTTGATGCAGCTCCAGTAACAAGGCAATGTATAGGAAGCGAAGTGCCTCGTTGAACCGGCCTTGTTCCATCAGGCTTCTCATCTTTTCCTCGGCTAGATCCGGGTTTTCCAAATACTCATGCGGTTTCGGGATTTTATTCTTACGAACCTTCCCGGGCAGATACACTTTTTTGATCAGAAGGCGAATGATAATAAACAGAAGAATGACGGCCAGAATAATCAGGGCGATTTTCAGCACGGTATCAATATTCTGACTAAACTCGCTCGGGTTGAATTGAACCTCCCGGCCGGCTCGTTTCTTAAACAAGCCTCTCGCCCATTCAAGGAAGCTGTCCCAGATTTGCCGGATCATATCCGCAATTGGATTCCTCTCATCCGTTTGTTGAAATTCTTTTCTTTTCAGAATATCTTCAACTGCTTTACGTATCTGGTTTTCCTTCGATTCATTCTGAAACATTCGGCGCCTCCGCCATCCATCTGTGTGTCCTATCCATCTCTTCCTGTCTGATCGACCAAAGAGTTACTTCCATGTCCAGCCCCTCGCGCTTCACCCGTAGGGCGATATACAAAGCAGTAAGAATACAGGTTAACAGAGGTTGCAGAACTGCGGTGAAAATTTGTGTGACCACCATTCCGGTTTTTAACAAAACCAAATCAGTATCACCAGCCAGCAAGCTTATCGCATTAAACGATATATTGACAATACCGGGAAACATCATGATAAACAAATATCCAACGGCATAGGTAAGGCTGAGCAACCAAAAATTATTTTTACCCAGGCTGTTGCAACGGCTTATACTTTCTGCACCTTTCTTTTGTTCAATGCATATGGATGGCAGGAACAGCCAGTACCTTCCCAGAAAGAAACTTACCAGTACCGCAATACCGATGACAAATGCAAGTGCTAATAGTGTTCCCACGATGGTAAGGACAACCATTACCCATGGTGCTGCAAGGCTGGAAGCTGCAGAACCGATTACTGCAAAAACACCTACAAAAACACCAATCACAATGATAAAATATAGAACGAACACCACCGCATAAATAATGAGGTTGTATAATAACCTACCCAGCATCAAGGTCCAGAATTGCTTGAAGCATTCACGGACAACCTGTTTGATCGATCTTTTTTGATTCAGCACCACATCTGCATATAAAATTTTGATGACCGATCCTTCCCAGACATTCTGTAGCGTGAGCGTATTGATGCCATAGAGCGCAATTACGCCGAATACCATGGTATAAAGGGTTAATACCGAGGAGAAGATGGCATTGGGTTCAATATCCGTTGTGGTATTGAACATGTTCCAGTATTGGTCGGTAAATACAGGGTTGAGCAACGCCAACAAAACCATCATCGGTATGTTAAACATGAGATTGAGCAAAAAAATTTCACGGAAATGCTTTTTATACAGTTGGATTCCGTAATCCAATATATCCGTAAAGCGGGCTTTACGCAAGCTCCTAAATGATTCCATGGTATCCTCCGGT
>JAAYKJ010000098.1 GCA_012522505.1 Clostridiaceae bacterium | reverse complement strand
TAAGCAAACTGCGTCCGAGACCGCTTAACAGCTCTGTATTGGCACAAAGCCATCCGAAAGTCATGCGGTGTTCCCCTGTCTTTAAATCCTTTTTGGAAAAAAGCAGTTCGATGCTTCGTTCTCTGATAGCTGCTTCGTCTGCTGCTTCCTCACCGGCCACGACAAGGGGAGCCAGAAGCTCATAACTCACAATGCTTTGATCCGCGCGTCCGCGAATCCCTTCCTGGACGTCGTAACTGTTGCGGAAATGGTTTAACAGGGCGTCTAGGCGATACTTATCAGTTTTAGAAGGTTTAAACTCATCCAAAGCCATCGGGATGGTATTGGATGACGCGGCATCTTTCATCAGTGTAAATGCTGTTGTCTGCCCGGCAGCGAGTATCTTTGAGCGGGAGAATACCGGAAGAATTATCCGCTCCAGCGTGTTGCTCTTTCCGCTGCCGGCTTCTCCAATGAGCATAAGGTGCGGGAATTTGACGCTCTTTTCCCGCAGGTGTGTTTTAACAAAGCAGCCTGCCATCCACGCAAGGATGGGTACGGTTTTTGCCGGTTCGTTATATGACATGATGTGCTCGCCCAGTTCTTGCAGATGGTCTTTCGTCAGGGGTGCTGCATTATGAATAAGGCTCTCGATGCTGTGATACTTTTCCAGCTGTATAATGTCAGAAACCGCTTTGCCGGAAGCGTCAACCGCGACGTCCGTCGTAACAAAAACCACACTGCCGTTATGCCTGTAGATTCCCATTGCTTTGACACCGGTTTTCGTTGGCCAATCGAGCTCGGAAATATATGCCTTGAGCAGTTCCAAATCACCGTCAGAGCCGGTGTAGCTGAGAGCTATGGTGCGCTTATTGAGCGTATTCTTGAACTTTTGCTTATTGGCGAAGTCAGAGCTCATAAATGTCAGCCGATATGTCTCGCCCCGCACCGTTACCAGATCAGCTGTGAGTTGAGTCTCATCTTCGGCTACAATCATCTCCACCGGTTTTAACACGAAGTTTGTGATAGGATAAACTTTTTCTGCTTTGGAACGGTAATAGTGACCGTCGTGCTCAAATATAGGTATTGCGCCGCCGGGATTGTAAACAGCTTCAGTAGCGTCAACTGCTTTGTTCAATGTTTCCTCGCCGTATGTGGCTCCGCTGGAATGATGTACTTTGTCCCATTTACTGCGATACAAGGCTGATTTGCGAAAAAGTCTGTCCATTTGTTCCTTGTTTTTTCCGGACCAGAAGGCCAGCTTGCAGCACAGGGCCAAGTCGGCTTCTGACTGGCTCGGGTATGATCCCTGCCAGTTGCCGTCCCATAAATTGTTGAAGTCCTCGTGGTTTTCGGCAGAGCTTGCCTTATCGAGGATTTCATCGTCTGTAAGCGGTATGTACTTTTCATTCTTGAGGTTTTTCTTACTATTTCCGCTTTTCTTGTTTTTGATAAAGCTGTCATGTATCCAGGCCAGCGCACCGCTATCATCAGAAATGTATTCAGGAGTACCGGGCAGTTTGTTGCCGGTCATTGTGAAGTATCTGCTGTGGGCATACATTTCAACACCGGTTTTAGTGTTTTTATTACCCTTGGCAGGCATCTCTCCTTTATAGAAGATATGAAGTCCGGTTTCTGAGGGACTGATTTCCGTATAGGATGGAAACCGCTCAAGGATAGCCATGGCGGTATCATTTAATTCCCCAGTGTTTTTGCCGCGGCAGTGATCGATGTCAACTCCCACCAAGCCTCCATCCTTTACAAATACGAAGCCCAATCCGTTATATTGATATTGCTCTTTTGCTGATGCGGCTAGATCAAAGGCTGACCAGTCCTTCGGATTTGTAGTGGATGCTTTTTTCCCCGTTACAGGGCTGTAGGGGACTTTGCTGTCTTTGCCGTCCTTTGAAAGTTCCATGCGCCAGCAGATCCACTGCTTTCGGGTAACCATATCCTGAGGAAATGTATAATTCACTTGTAGCATACCTCCTCACAGAGATTGCTGAAATAACGGATAGGAATCCTAAGCTTCTTTGCTTTTTCGATTTCAATAGACATACCTTTGGTTATTTCACAGCCAAACACCCACAGTTCAGAGCACTTCGACATCAGTACAATACCAAAGAGCAGGCCCAAGTTACGCTGATGCTTATCATCATCATCCATAAATTGCGGGAACAGCAGGTGAGGGGCGAATGGAATGTATTTTTTACTGACTGCAAACCGGCAAAAGCGCTGAGCCTTGCGTATATTGCGTTCTGTGTCACCGGCATATGGGCTGCAGATGAACACCAAAGGCCAGGATGGCTGTTTATTTGCTTCCCGCTCAACATGCTTCAGTGCTTCATAAGCTGTGGGATCATAGTATCCTTCTGCGTTAAATTTACTGATACCCATTACAGCACCTCCAGTTCCCGGAGTTCGCCGAAGTTTGTACCCGCAGCAGCATTGGCGATAATTGGCACATCAAAATCAAGAAAGGGTTTTATCTC
>JAAYKJ010000097.1 GCA_012522505.1 Clostridiaceae bacterium | reverse complement strand
TGTAGAGCGTCACCTTAATTTTCCCTGATAATTCAATAAAACGTCAGAATAAAATTCCTTATACATGTAAAAGCCGAAAATAAACTGCCTGAAAATCTGTCAAAATGAAGTCGGGACTATTGACCCGTCTTTAAATTCCATTATTATAATAGTAAAAGAGAAAGAGATAGTTCTGCTTTAGCCCGCTTAACCCTCTTCCTCTTTCAAATATGCTTAAGAAAGCACATTCACAAGATTATGATAAGATTATTTCAGGTATTTTGCAAGCTAAACTTTAAAACTTTATCAGAAAAACAAATCTTTTTAAGCACAATGGAAAATTTTTCTGAAGAAAAGATACCATTTTTGAAACTACCATGTCCAAAATGCGGGGCAAAACATCCCATCTGGTCTTATCATGATTCGTACATTCGTTATCTTATTTCATATCAAAACAAAACCATTGTAACTGATACCATAGACGTTACCAGAATTATATGTTCATCCTGTAATGGAACACATGCAATTCTTCCGGAAATCATTATTCCTTTTAATTCATACAGTCTATTATTTATTTTGTCGGTATTGAAAGATTATTTCTTGTCAAATGAATCCGTTGTTTCTTTGTGCGAGCGATATCAAATTAGTGTTTCTACGCTATATGAATGGAAGCGGCTTTTCCTGCTTCACAAAAAACTTTGGTTTGGGATACTCGAAGATATTTACCACAACTCGTTGGAATTTTTATTATCAATTCCAAATACCAATACATCAGATGCGTTATATGATTTTTTCTCCAAAAATAATATTTCTTTTCTTCAGGGCAGAAGAAAAACTGCACGGTTAAATTCCAGCTAGGTTTTACATTTTATTCCTTATTCCTTTTTACATAATCCCGTAATAGCCCTCCGGGTTTATCGATATTATGATACTTTCAGGAGGTGCATTATTCATGAAAAGCACATTTAATGACCAAGCGGCCATCGATATGGCATATTTCAGATTCTCCCTAATTGCCCCAGTGATCCAGGGTACATTTACCGACCCTACAAAAACCGCCTATTACAGAAGGGTAACTGAAAAGTCATTCACGCTGCCTAACGGAAGGGTCATGGTTTACAATCCTAAAACCCTCGAAAAATGGGAAGAATATTACCGAAAAAAAGGAATGGACGGCTTAATGCCACGGGAGCGTTGCGATTCAGGAAAGACACGTGTATTGAACGAGACTGCTGTTGCCGAGATTTTTCGGCTTAAGGAAAAATTCCCTCGTATCAATGCTACCCTTATTTACACCAAGCTGATTGAAGATGGTTTCATTAATCAGCATCAAGTTTCCCTATCAAGTGTTCAGCGGTTTATTAAGCACAATAATCTAAAATCTGCCGTCAACCCAAACCAAAAGGATCGTAAAGCTTTTGAGGAAGAATACCCCTGTGGAATGTACCAAGCGGATACGTCCTATACCTGTTACATTAATGAAAACGGCAAAGCGAAGCGTACGTATCTTATTCAAATTGTGGACGATCACAGCCGCCTGATTGTGGGCTCCAGATTTTTTTACAATGACAATGCGTATAACTTTCAACTGGTACTGAAAGAAGCAATTGCCCGCTATGGCCTCTGCAGTAAGCTATACCTGGACAATGGCAGTACCTATGCCAACAGGCAGGTAACCTTGATTTGCGGTTCTCTCGGTATTGTAAAGCTACATACTCCCGTTCGTGATGGCGCCAGCAAAGCTAAGGTGGAACGCAGCTTTCGCACTGTGAAGGAAACATGGCTTTATGGGTTTGACCCCTCCACTGTGTCCTCACTGGGGGAACTGAACCGCCATCTTGCTGAATATGTGAGAAAAAGAAACACATCTGTCAACCGAACCATCGGGGAAGCCCCGGTTGAACGCTATCAGAAAGGAATTGCTCATGTTCGTATACCAAAAAGCAAAGAGTGGTTGGATGAATGTTTCATGAACCGTATCACCCGTAAGGTTAATCTTGATTCAACCATTTCCATCGATTCTGTTTATTATGACGTACCCTTGCAATTTATCCGCTCTAAAGTTGAAATTCGTTACCTGCCTGATCACATGCAGGAAGCTTATATTTTCTTTGATGGTAAAAAGTACCCCATACGCCAAACAAACCGGGTAGAAAACGGGCACACCAAGCGCAAAAACCAACACGCCATAGACTACTCAAGGATGGAGGTATCTAAAAATGTTTAAATCTTTTTACGGGTTCACCTTCAATCCTTTTGATAAATCTCTGCCGGAAACTCATGCTTTTCAATCTAAGGATCATTCACAAATGCTATCAAGACTTGATTATCTTAAAAATACCCGAGGCATTGGACTTTTTACAGCAGCACCAGGTATGGGTAAGACATATGCCTTGCGTTGTTTTGCCCAAAACCTGAATCCGAACCTCTACCAACTTTCATACATCTGTCTTTCAACGGTAAGCGTTACGGAGTTTTATCATCAGTTTTGTCATGAATTAGGCTTGGATTATGGCCCTAAAAAAGCCGGAATGTTCAGAAGCATACAGGAACATCTCCTACACTTGTTTAAAGAAAAACGTAAAACCTTTATTTTAGCCATTGACGAAAGTCAATACCTTAACATCCATATACTCCGGGATATCAAAATGCTTATGAATACTCATTTTGACAGTCTTGATTGTTTTACACTGGTACTTATCGGACAACCTTACCTAAGTTCCATTCTTGAAAAGCCTGTTCACGAGGCTCTCAAACAACGTATTGTCATCCACTATAACTATGAAGGGCTTTCACCGGAGGAAGCAAAAAACTATATTTATTCAAGAATTGAACTTGCCGGAGCTGCTCACAGTATCATTGATGAAGCTGCTGTCCATTCCGTAGCAAACTTCTGTCAAGGGACTCCACGTATCATTGACAGTGTAATGACGAACTCCTTGATTCTTGGGGCACAGCTCAAAAAGAATACTATTGATACGGAAGTGATCTTATCTGCCTGCAATAATCTTTCTTTAAGTTAACCTCCGGGAAGTTTAAAATCTAAAGGTTTTAAATTGGTTCAAATTGAGTAGAAAAAGTACAAAAGGAGTGCAAATCTATGGATATCTTGAAAAACCCAACAACCGTGAAATCTCTCGCCAGCCAACTCATTACCTCCTGTGATAATTACATCGCATTGAAAATGCCGGAAAAGCAACTAAAGGAGCTCATTACTCATTATGCTTCCCAGCATGGAAAAAAGCTGTTCTCCCGTAATGGCTTAAACCCCACTATTATCAGCCGTATTGGCAAAAAACGGGTTGAACTCGTGAACATAATGCTTTCAGGGTTTCAAAGAAGGCTTTGGGATTAGGATAACACCTGTGCAGACACAAGAAAAATCATGGAATAGGATATATCTATATTTCAAAGGAACGTAATCCTTTATGAGTTTTAATCTTGAGATTTTATTGATGCGGGTCAGATGACCCGCTATTTGTTTGCTTTTTTACCGGTAATACTGTGCTTATGGAACTTTATTTTGCTGTTTTTATTACTTCAGAAGATATTTTTATTTGCTTTTTTAGCTGGCCTCAAAGTGCTGTTCTACAAGGTAATACAGTCCTGTTTCCTCATCGTACTGATAGCCCGCGTAGGTGATGTTGTTATCTACAGCACCGGTTTGCTCCAGAATGTTTCCGAAGGCATCGTAATAGTACGTAGCGGCGATATTTCCGTCTGTATCAATCAGGGCGGTTACGTCCGCATGGCCGTTATATAGGTAGTAGTACGATTCGCTGTCAACAGTTCTCATCAGTAGGTTGGTTCCGTAGAGGTTTCTGGCCTTTTCGGTGCCATCGGCATTTGTTTCAAGCACCACTTTATTGTACTCATACAGGAAGGTTGTGGTCTGGCCGT
>JAAYKJ010000096.1 GCA_012522505.1 Clostridiaceae bacterium | reverse complement strand
CTCGTATTCATCGATACTACCTTCAGGGAGACAAGATTAATATCCATACATAGCTCCTTGGAAATTTGCTCGATATCATAACCATCATGAGCCAGGGCAAAGATTTTATCATCTGGCAGCAGTATCTCGGAAGCAAATAGATTAGCTTCGAACTCCGAACGACTTTTCATGTCATAGAGCATGAACTCCTGTAAGCATACTCTTCTAGCCAGATCCTGGTGTAAATTATCATGACCAAGCTCGTGGGCGCAAACAAGCGATTTTGTGTACGAATCCAGATTTTCATTTATTACTGCAAAACGATTCTTTTTAAGATATTTGTACATACCTTTTAAGCTGCCAAGATCAGCATGCAAGACTTCAACACCAACGGCCTCGCACAAAAGAAAGGGATCACGAGTATCATACTTATTTATAAGCCTATTGGCAACTTTTTGGATATACTCCCTATTGGACACGATAATTTCACCTCCCCTGACATAATAAGCATAACAAATCGCTTATCCCGAAAAACGTACAGTGATTATTCATTTGGCTCGCTGCTTTTTCTATATTTCCTGGGAGTATACTTTTTATTGTTGTCCTTGGCCTTCCAATACATTTCTGTAATAGCTCTAAAAACCTTGTCTTTATCTTCTTCATTCAACTCGCCGCCGGCAAACAAACCGCCGATTTCTTCGACAAGTACTTCAGCATCTTTTTTACCGCGGGAGCCATATTTTGATGTTGCTTCCAAAATAAAATGATCTTCTTCTTTCATAAGTTCTTCAATAGTGATATTGAGTGCAGCGCAAAGCTTGTTTAGAATTGCTACATCTTTTGGATAACGTTGATTGCTCTCGTAGTTTTGAATGGAGCGCAATGAAAGCCCGGTCCTGTTTGCCAACTCCTGTTGGGTCATTTTTGTTAAATTCCTGAGTTCCTTTATTTTCTCACCAAATAACATAGCTTCAACTTTCCTTTCTTTTCTGATGTTTTTATATATTTTTCACAGGTGTATTATTTCGATTGACAATCGAACATATGTTCGTATATAATTTTATTACAGTATATGCAACATCGTGCGTAATAAATATACCATCAGCCGTTGTTATTAGTCAATATGAAGTGTAAAGAAGGGTTAACGCAATGAGGAAAGTAAGCAGGGTTATGAAACAATGTACATTAATGTACAAGGGACTGAATATTGAGAGAGAATCTGTCCTTCACAAAACAAAACTGCTGTTGAAAATATACAGGGCTGTTGTTTGGTCGACTTCGAACAGAGCATTTGAAGTGTGTGAGAATGCTGAATTGTACTGCAGTAAAACGATGGAGGAGGCGCTTGAGTATTTAGCGAATTATGCGCCTGAGGTCGATCAGGATAGGTTTTCAGAAAGAGTGAGTTCTCTATTTGAAACCCAATGGCTGATCACCTTGATCGATCATGCAATGAACAAAATTTATGACTATCCCGATAATGGTAAGCTATATCATGAGATATTGAGTAAGCAATATTTGACTGTCTGCAAATACTCCGAGCAAGAAATGCTTGAGCTTTTGAGTCTTGAGAGGAGTACATATTTCGATAAAAAGAAAGAGGCCATTGAGCTTTTCGCCATTTCTCTCTGGGGCTATACAATCCCTTCGATGAGAGGACTATTTGCCCCAACGAAAGAAGAGGTTGATATACCGGGCTTTTTTCAAAATGTAGAGACCCCGACTAATTCCCGAATATAATCCGATATAATTCCGATGGAGTTCCTACTGCTAACCGACAACTGCCATGTTACACTGACTATGCTGGCGAATTATGGCACCTAATAAATGAATATAGAAACCTTGAAAACCTCACAACCAAATGGTTCTGAGGTTTTTTTCTGCCTTTTTCGCTAAAACGGAGGCAGCAGAAGAGCCGGGCTAACAGAGATGTTATTCCCGGCGTTTCTTCTGCCCATTTTCAGGAGGTCAGATGAAAAAGTCAGTGTGCAGTTTGCATGCGGGATGCCGTTCTCCTCCTTTTTCTGATGTTGATTAAAGCCATTAACAAATCAGAAAAGGAGAAAGCACT
>JAAYKJ010000095.1 GCA_012522505.1 Clostridiaceae bacterium | reverse complement strand
AGATATGTTAGACTATAATCATAACACATTATTAAAACCGGCACTTAAATGGATTGGTGGTAAAACACAATTATTATCAACCATTGTACCATTACTTCCAGACAAATATAATACTTATTGTGAACCTTTCGTTGGTGGTGGAGCATTATTATTTCACATTCAACCACATACCGCAATAATAAACGACATTAACACAGAAATAATAACTGCATACAATGTTATTAAGTATGATGTTGAGAATTTAATAGTTGAATTAAAAACCTTTAAGAATGAATCTGATTTTTATTATTGGGTTAGGAGTTGGGATAGGGATACCGATGCATATAATAACATATCAAATATAAAGAAGGCTGCAAGGATACTATATTTAAACAAAACGTGCTTTAATGGGCTATATCGAGTAAATAATCAGGGAAAATATAATGTTCCATTCGGAAAATATAAAAATCCAAATATTGTGAATGAAGTAGTTCTTAGACACATATCAGAATACTTTAATAAATGTGATATAACAATATTAAATGCAGATTATACAAAGGTATTAGAAAGTTTACCAAGAGATTCATTTGTATATTTAGATCCGCCATATGATCCATTAACAAAGACCGCAAATTTTACAAAATATTCGTCTAATGGTTTTTCACAGGATGATCAAATCGAATTAAAAGAAATATGTGATGAATTAACCAGTGGTGGGGTAAAATTTATGTTATCAAATTCAAGTACCGAATTCATTAAAAATTTATATTCGGATGGTGGAAAATATAATATTATTGAAGTAGATGCAGCAAGAAAAGTTAATTGTGTTGCATCAAAACGAGGAAAAGTTTCAGAAGTAATTGTACGAAATTATAAATAATATTCTAAATAATTAAAGAGATTAAGGATGAATGTGCTGAGTGAAACAAAAAAGGATTTGACATTCGAACAATTGTTCCTTTTCCCCATGGAAAAAAACAAGACAACGGCTAGTGAAAAACAGCCCCCAGAGAAACGCCCCAAGGACATCACCAATTACCTCGGCAGCAAACAGAAACTGGTCGATTGGATATGGCGTAATACTCCGGACGGAGTTTCCTCTGTTCTGGATGCCTTTTCCGGCTCGGTCGTTGTCGCTTACATGTACAAATCCAAAGGTCTGCGAGTTTTTGCCAATGACCATCTTCGCTACAGTCACCACGCAGCCAGAGCCATTATCGAAAACAGTTCGACAAGACTGTCCGAGAGAGAGATCGAAAAGCTGCTGGCGGACAATCCCAAAGCCAAGACCTTTGTTCAGGACAATTTCAAAGGCATCTTCTTCCCCAAAGGTGTCCACGCACTCATCGACTCGTTGAGGGCCAATTGCGATGACCTGTCTGGATACAAAAAGGACATCGCGCTGTTTGCTCTTGGCAAAACCTGCGTGAGCGGCAAAGGCGGGTTTGGCCACTTCACGTGTTCCTACGTGAAACGGCAGTACACGCCTGATGAATTCAAAAAACGCCTGAAAGCGAATATCGAGTGGATCAACGCCCTGATATTCGATAACGGCAAAGAGAACAAAGCCTATCGCGGGGATGTCAACGAGATACTTCCCAAGGTGAAAGCTGATCTCGCTTACTTTGATCCTCCGTATGCCACCGAGTTTTCGTCCGTAAATTATGAAAAATTCTATCACTTTGTCGAAGGGCTGATGACCTATTGGGACGGTCTGACCATCAAGGCAGACTCCAAGGTCAAATGCTACGAAATCAGTCATGTGACGGTCACCAAGCGTAACGCCTCTGACTTCTTTAAGGAGTTTCTCGGCAACGCTACCCATATACCGCACTGGCTTATTTCATACCGCGACCACGCCTATCCAAACGAACAGCAGATGAAAAAGATCATCGGCGGTCTGGGGCGTCAGAGCCGGATGGAGACCAAGGACCACAAGTATTCGAAAACATTCAAGCATGATGGCGAGGCTTGCAGGGCCAAGGAACGCCTCTTCGTTTGCCTGAAAGGAAACCAATCCCGTGCGGAACTAGAAAAGAGAAAGAACGATATGAAAAAAGAAAATGTAAATGCAACCAATAAGTAGAAAGGTATATATTATGATTATTCCAAAACAAATAAAACCAGTTCGACAAATTTATGCCGT
>JAAYKJ010000010.1 GCA_012522505.1 Clostridiaceae bacterium | reverse complement strand
TCGATGAAATGTGTAAACCTTGTAAAGAAATTTGCGCGGAAGTATGGAACTGCAAAGGTTTGTCTATACAACTTGCCATATTTCGGCGCGGCCGGGATATATTCTGAAATGATTGCACAGGAGAAGGATTTGATCGGTATAGTTACCTGTATCACGCCCGGATGGATGAAACCATATTGTAAGGATAAAAGCAATGCCGCAAGCAAGCGAATTGGCACAAACCCTATTGCATGGTCTACACCATACAATCATGGGATTATAACAATTGATATCGCAACTTCGCAAAGAGCTGCAAGCGTAGCACTGAATGCGGGGAAGTCAAACCAGGGCAAAGAACGGGCTGAGGATATGATTAGCGTTCCTTCTGATTATTTGATTGATTTAGAAGGCAATGAAGTGGTTTATCCTGAAAGCCCGGAATATGTAAGGAATTGTTCGCTTTTTCCTTTAGGTGGAAAAAATTTCGGGTATAAGGGATATGGGCTAAGTGTGTCCATTGAACTGGAGCATGTTGCTGGCGGATGCGAGAACACAGATATAATACCAGGATGCAAAACTTCTGAAGGCCGTGTGGGTCAGATCTTTGAAGCTGTTTCCATTGATTCTGTTTATGACAGGGAGACTGTTCTTTCTAAGATATCAAATGTTGTTTCGAATATTCTTGAATGCGGAGGAGGCAATGCAAAGCTCCCCGGACAGATTGAGCAGGAATACCGAAACAGGCACCTGAAAGAAGGCATTCCGTATTCGGATGCTCAGGTTGAAAGGCTTATAAAGATAGGGAAATGCGCCGGTATACAGTTTGATTTATAACCTGAGGAATACTGAAGAATAAAACATAAGTAAACAGGGTAGGTAAAACAAGTATGAATATCAATAACCCGAATAAATTCCTGGTTTTTAAGAGGAATACGAAACTGGTCTCAACGGATGAATTTTATAACAACTACAATTTTAATATATCCACCAATAAACAATATTTGAACTACCAAAAAAATCTGCTCGTAGAAAAACCTACTGACAAGTGCTGTTCGAGGCTGAAAGTTGCTGCGTTCGCACCGCATGCTGATGATATTGAGTTAGGATGTGGGGCAACCCTTGCAAGGCTTATTGAACAAAACAATGCAATATTGTATTACTATGTGTTCATTACAAGAAGGAGGACTCTTGAAGGGGAAGAAATAAATGGAGATGGTATGCTCCGGCTTCAAAACTGCAAGAGCTCTTTTAAGTACCTGATAACCGGGGAGTCTGAACTGACAGAATATGAGGCCGGAAGCGATGAATTTGCTGTTGACATGAATGGCAGGCAGGGCAGGTTCAAGTTTTTCCGGAATTGCTCTGACAAAGAGTTTTATCTGAATAAAGAACTGCTTTTTAAAGAGATTCGAAAGCTTCAGATAACCGAACTGTCGGATGTTGATATTGTTTTTGTACCGACATTCAATGATGTTCATCATGATCACCAGACTCTTGCAGATATATGTTCTCAGGTTTTCAGGAAACAAGAGAACCTTTTATACTATGTTACCAATGGTTCAAGAACATTTCCGCATAAAAGGTTTAATCCAAACATATTTATTGAAAGCTCGCTTGCCATAAAGCCAGACGGTATTTATAAGACCATTCAAAAAAAGACTAATGACCAGTCCAGGGTAACATATGTTGATGTAAAACTAAAGCTGCTTTCATTTTTCCAGACTGAAAAAAATTCATTATGGTTCGATAAGGATTCTTTTCTTATGAGGATGAGATGTAACGCGTATGATGCATATATGACCACATCATTTGATAAGGACAAGTTTTGTGAAGCATTTGAAGGCGTAATCAGATTATAAATATCGAAAGGAAGTGTTAATTTGAATATTACTTTCATTACCGACGAAGCAACGCAGTCTCCGGAAGAGTTTATCCGGCTGGCAGGCGAATATAACATTAAAAGTGTCGAACTGAGAAGCGTTTGGAATAAAAAGGTCTGCGAAATGGATGCATCTGATATAAAAGAGCTAAAGAAAATACTTAATGATGCTGGTTTGGGTGTTTGCTGTATCGACAGTTTTGTGTTCAAATCAGAAATTGGCTGCGATATACAGCCCGAACTTGACAAACTCAGGTTGGCCATTGAAAACGCCCTGTATTTGGGGGCACCTGTTATAAGAATATTTACTTACCTGAGAAGAGCAAACCCTGAAATCTACAGAGAATCGATACTGGAATCCCTTTTGAAAGCCGGTAAAGTCGCCGAAAACAGCGGAATAAAATTAGCCGTTGAGAACTGCAGAAAAACCATGGTGGCAACAGGCGCAGAGCTTGCAGAGATATTTCAAAAACTCGAAAGCGACGTTTTTAGTGTTTTGTGGGATCCTGCAAATTCGCTTTTCTGCAGTCTTGACCCTGATCCTGTGAACAACGGATATTTTAAAATTGCCCATAGAGTCAGCCATGTACATATCAAGGATCCTTTTGTTCCCGAAAACGGTGACAGTGAGTATGTTGCGGTGGGAAGGGGCAACCTGGATATAAAAGGGCAGTTGAGAGAATTAAATAAAAGACAATATAAAGGATACATTTCCTTGGAAACCCATTGGCGTCCCAACAGAAAGATGAACCTTGAGGAATTTGATTTGCCTGGAGGAGAAAGTTTTTCCAAGTCGGGCTACGAGGCTACCAAAAAGGATCTGGAAACCCTTTTCGCCATTATGAAGGATGTTGTAAAATAAATAAGCAAATCTGCTTGAATTATGGTATGATCATGAAGTGTAATTTTTGAGAAGAACTGAATATGTTTTATTTTTTGGTATTATACGGAGGGATTTTCTTGATACGGTTGATTGAAAACGGAGTGTATTTTATAAGCAGGGAAACCATTCTTGAGGTCAGGGAAGACGGTAATCTGAGTTTTATAAGCGGCGGGGAAAAAGCAGAGTACATGCCTGTTGATATCACGAGGCTGGAACGAAATGAGGCAAGAAAAAATACAATAGCCCACAAAATATTAATGAGCCATAATACCGGTAAGGATAATCGGAATTTGAAGATTCGCTTTGATGCACTTGCATCGCATGATATCACTTATGTAGGTATAATCCAAACTACGCGGGCAAGTGGATTTAAAGAGTTTCCTGTTCCATATGTACTGACAAACTGCCATAACAGCCTGTGCGCAGTCGGGGGTACAATTAATGAAGACGACCATTTATTCGGACTTTCAGCAGCAAAAAAATACGGCGGTATTTATGTACCTGCTCATCAGGCTGTAATACACCAATATATGAGGGAAATGATGGCTTCCTGCGGAAGCATGATTTTGGGATCAGACAGCCATACCCGCTATGGTGCGCTTGGAACAATCGCAATAGGTGAAGGTGGCCCCGAACTGGTCAAGCAGTTGCTGCAAAAAAGCTACGATATTTCATATCCTGAGATAATAGGGGTATACTTGGAGGGAAAACCACGAAACGGTGTGGGTCCTCAGGACGTAGCCCTTTCAATAATAAAGGCTGTATTCAGGAATGGCTTTGTAAAAAACAAAATACTGGAATTTGTCGGTCCCGGCATTAGCAGTTTATCGGTGGATTACAGAAACGGAATAGATGTTATGACAACTGAAACAGCCTGCTTAAGTTCAATCTGGGAAACTGATTCAATGGTGAAGGAATATTATGAAACACACGGTAGACCTGAAGGCTACACAGAGTTGAAAACCGGAGATGTGGCGTATTACGATGGGTTGATAATTGTTGATCTTGACAAAATCGAACCAATGATTGCATTGCCCTTTCATCCGAGCAACGTGTTTACAATATCAGAACTGAAGAATAATCTTTCCGATATTCTGAATTTAGTTGAAGAAGAGGGCAGAAAGCTGATTGACAACCAATCGATAACATTTTCACTTACCGATAAAATTGTTGATGGCAAATTCAGGGTTGACCAGGCAATTGTGGCAGGATGCGCGGGAGGTACTTTTGAAAACATTTGCAGTGTTGCATCCGTGGTTGACGGTCATTCTTCCGGGGAGGGACATTTTTCATTATCAGTTTATCCGGCAAGCCAGCCTATTAATTATGAACTTGTAAGAAACGGGATGGCGATGAAATTGATGAATGCCGGTGTCATAATTAAAACTGCTTTCTGCGGTCCTTGCTTCGGAGCAGGAGACATACCTACGAACAACAGCATCAGTATACGGCATACCACGCGTAATTTCCCGTTCAGGGAAGGAGCGAAGCCTAACAATGGACAATTCAGTTGCGTGGCGCTGATGGATGCGAGGTCTATCGCTGCAACTGCCATAAATGGTGGGTTCCTTACATCCGCAACTGAAATTGATATGCCGGAAGTAAACGTAAAATATACTTTCAACGGTGATATTTATTCAAGAAGAATATACAATGGTTTCGGGAAAGCTGACAGCAAAAATGATCTGAAGTTTGGGCCAAACATAGCTGACTGGCCGCAAATGAGTGAACTGCCAGAGAACCTTTTACTGATAACAGCATCAGTAATAAAAGATCCCGTTACAACAACTGACGAGCTTATACCATCAGGTGAAACATCCTCTTTAAGGTCAAATCCGCTGAAACTTGCAGAATTTACCCTATCCAGAAAAGATCCGGCATATGTAAAACGTGCCAAGGAAGTTCAATTGCTGGAGCAGGAGCGTAAAAATAATACTACTGATGGAAATAAAGATGCAGCTATTCCCGATAAGCTTAAGGAAATACTTGAGAAGCTAAAAGACACAGGTGTTTCGACAGGGGTGGGCAACTTGCTGGCGACAACGGGGATCGGAAGCGTTGTATGTTCGGTAAAACCCGGAGATGGCTCAGCAAGGGAGCAGGCGGCATCGTGCCAAAAAGTGCTTGGAGGATGGGCTAATATTGCCGTTGAATATGCTACAAAGAGATACAGAAGCAATCTGGTAAACTGGGGGTTGCTGCCTTTTACCGTTGAGGACGGGCTGAACTTTGAAGTTGGCGATTTGATTTTCATTCCCAGTATCAGAAACAAAATCAAAAACGGGGAAGAAGTTATTCCCGCTAAGTTAGTCGGAAAAGGCAAAACACGAGATTTGAACCTTTTCTTAAGGAATCTTACAGCAGAGGAAAGAAACATTATTTTGAAAGGTTGCTTAATCAATTATTACAGGGAGTAGCTGATTTACTCCTGCAGGATTGAATAGTGAAGCTGACGGCTTTGAGTTATATATTCTGCCTGTGGCAGTAGTTTCACTCAATGATTTTTAGTTCTGGGTATTTTCATGTTTTTCTCTTCAGGATTATATTCATATCCAGATATATAAATTTAAAAGCAGGGCAAAGACAATTCATTTCCGAAAGGTGGATAATATATGGATAATAATCCAGTATATGTAGTCGGTGCTCAAAGATCGGGAACAACGGTACTGGGCTTGTTATTGTCAAAACACAGGGATATTTTCATGACTGTACATGGGAAACTTTTATACTATCTGATTGTGTGGATCTATAACGATTTTTCCCAGGCAACACAATTCCATCCGAGGCTGGATGAAATCATTTTCAGCCTGAATCGCAGACCTATTCTGGGTATAGGCGAAAGTGACAAGGAAAAAATGTTCAGTCTTCTTTCAAACAAGTTTTACTTGCGTGACTTTGACAATATGACAAAGGAAGAAATAATCTCCTATATATGGACAAGCATATACCGTGAATTATCCTGCAACAAGGAGATATTGGGCGACAAATACAACGAATATCTGTTGCAATTGACGCAGATTATAAGGATATTTCCAAAAGCCCGGTTTATTTTCATTCACAGAAACTATAATGACGTTGCAGAATCAATGGTCAGGCATTTTGCCGGAAGGGTATTGTGTCCAGAGACCTATGAAGATGCTGTGATAAAGTGGGCCCAGTGGAATTTGAACTGGCTGAATTTCAGAGATAAATTACTTCCCGATCATAGGCTTGAGATAAGTTATTCCGACATGATTACAAATCCCCGAAAAATTTTTTCAGATATTTGTGAGTTTCTGCAAATACCCTTTTATGATGAGTACGCGGAAATAGTAGATAATACGATAATCAATAAAAATATTGAATCAAGCCTGAAGATGGAAATTGACTATGCAAGTATAGAAAGGGTCTTTCCCAAGTTCTGGGAGGTTGTCAGAGTACTGAATTATTAAGATAACGGAAAGGTGGAAGTTGGCTGAGAGATGGAGAGGGAACTGAAAGCTGTGATTGTTGGAGCGGGTAATATCGGTAATAGGCATGCAGAAGCGATGACGCACATTGCAGGTATAAAACTGGCTGGTTTTTATGACATATCGGGTGAGCAAAGCCGCAAAGCCGCCTCAAAATATAATTTAAGGAGTTTTCATAGTCTTGAAGATGTTCTGAAGGATGACAGTATAGATATAATCGATATTTGCACTCCGCCGGCTTTTCATTATGATGCGGCAATGGAGGCATTGCATCATGGCAAGAATGTAATAATGGAAAAGCCGATGGTTTTGGATACAAGCGTATTACACCAGATGGAAGAGTTTGCGGAAAGCAAGAACTTGAAAGTGGCTGCGATTTCACAGCACAGGTTTTCACAAGACGCGTTGAGATTGAAAAGAATGTTTGAAAATACATGGCTGGTTAAAGAAATAGAATCGATAAGCGTTACAGTCCAAAGATCAAGAAACAGGGAATATACAAGAAGAGATGACTCAAATTGGAGAAGCAGAAAAGAGATTACCGGCGGAGGGGTTCTGCTTACAATAGGAATACACTACATTGACCTTGCTTGCTGGATTTTTGGTAATGAATTCGAAGTCATGGATTGTATTGTAAATGCGGAGCCAAATGAAGTTGAGTCCCAATTCTATGGCAAGGTGGTTTTGAACGGAATCCCATGTGAAATAAAGGCTCAATGGGGTGAGTGCGAGAACCTGAAGGATACAATAGAAATTAAAATGAAAAACTCGGAGATCATTTTCCAGGGTGATTATTTGGTTAACAACAGTAGCGGGGAAGAATTGGACAGATACACTTTGCATGCCAGGCAGCTAAAAGACTTTGTGGATTCGATTGTTTATAACAAGAGACCATATATTACTCCGATGGATGTAAAAGGATCACTGGATTTGATATTTGGTCTGTACCGAAAGGCTAAAAAACAATAATATTGAAAGGGTAGGAAATATGGTTGAAAGCAATTTATTAAGATTGATGCAATATGCCGGCATGAATTGCCCATATTATGAAAACCTATTCAGGATGAATAATATTAATGTATTTAACATTGAAGACTTCTTTAAAATACCGGTCCTGACAAAGCAGATTATCCAGCAGAACGAAAGGTTGATTATATCAAGAGCGTATAGAATTGAAGATCTAATTGTGGAACGAACAAGCGGTTCTACGGGATTGCCGCTTTACTGCAGGTATGACAAGGAAGAAAGGGTCAGAAGGTCCATGTTCCTCTGGCGGGAAAGAAAAAGAAATTCACCGAGTATTATCGGTCAGAGAATGGTGAACTTCCATGCGGGAAACAGGGTGCAGGGGACTTCTTTGCGGGAAAATAACATTGAGATTGATGAAAAGAATAAGGTGCTTTATCTGAATTATTTGGACATGAATAAAAACACCGTGACTGAATACTATAATGCAATAGCCAGATATAAGCCTTTTTTTATACGATGTCAGCCTTCTGCTATATGCGAATTTATCAGGTTCTGCAAAAAAAACGGCCTTGAAACATCGTCGTTGGGAGTGGAGTATATAGAGCTTGCCGGTGAATTCGTACATGACTATGTTGCTGAAGAAGTCAAAAACGCATTCCCTAATGCATTTGTCGCAAATCAATACGGAGCACAGGAATTCTTTTGCATAGCATATTCGTGCAGGTTTAATAGTCTCCATATATTGGAAGATTCGGTTTATGTTGAAATATTGAATAAAGATCAGGACGGGTTCGGTGAAATAGCGATCACCAGTCTCAATAATTACGCAATGCCGTTTATAAGGTACAAAATCGGGGATATCGGAAGAGTCATTCATACGGGGTGCAATTGCGAAAAGCAGGAAGCCATTCTGGAGCTGAAGAGCGCAAGAAGCTGCGAGTATTTTGAACTGAACGGGCATAAGGTACACGGCAATATATTTAAAAACTGCATTGAGAAATTTAATGCGAATAAAAATGATTTGTTCATCAGGCAGTTTCAGGTCTTTCAGGTATCGGAAGATAGCTTTGTGATTAATATTATTAGTGAAAGAGATGGCTTTACTGAAGAGTTTAAGAATTTCACGGAAAATTATATCAAAAGCAGAATGGATCTTGTGGTCAATGTTAAGGCAGAGTTATGCGAAGAATTGCAGATCAATCCTGTTTCCAGAAAACTAAAAATGTACAATTTTCTAAAATAAAACAATCAGGTGAAAAGAAACTGATACAAATGTTTCAGGGGTGCTGGAATTATGGGAAACAAAGTCGAGCTGAGAATAAGAGAAATAATCAGTAAAAATGTTGAATTAACGCTTCCTGTTGAGAAAATCGGAAATACCGATGATTTGACAGCATTTGGGATAAAATCAATTAGCACAATTAAGGTCATAGTGGCTATTGAGTTGGAATTTGGCATTGAATTTGAGGATGAAGATTTGAATTTTGGTAATTTCAGAACAATAAGCAGTTTTATTTCATATGTTGAGGAGAAAATTGGTAAAATTAGTCCATAAAGAAGGTGATTAGTATGTTGTTGGATGTGAAATTTGTAAAATCCACATCAATGTATTGTACGGAAAGTGCAGTTGCAACAGTAGCACAATGGCTAGGGCGAAACTATGAGATGATGTTTTCAAAAATGTGGGGATTCAAATTTTCATATCATGATAGCAAATCAGCAGGAATTATTGGTACAAACTTATCAGCCGAATATACGTATGAAGACGAATATGAAATGGCTGAAAAGTATCATGGAATCAAACTTGCGGGGTATAAAAGTAAAGACAGTATTGAACTATTGGAAATTATTGAAAACAATTTAGTAAAACGAATGCCGATATTGTTAATGATTAATAAAGCCTGCTGCCCATGGACAGATGGTAATGGAACGGCATATTTATTAGTTACCGGAATGGACAATAATTGTTTGATATGTATTGATATTCATTATGCATTATCAGGTAAGATGCTTCCTATAGAAAATTTATCATTTCACTTTGAGCTTAATAAATGTTCGGATAGAAATAATTATGCAGTTTTTGAAGTGGTTTCCGAGGGTGATAATAATGTTTCATTATTTGATTTTATCGATAACCTTCAAAATTCTGAGTCTTTAAAAAACCGAAATCCATTCGAGGAAATGAGAGAACTGGCGAAAATCATAGAGGGTGGGATTACCTACGGTGATGAATATATCGGAAATAAGACTCCTTTATTAGATAATATTGTTGATATTACTCGTACTCGTATGCTTTTATCCAGTACATTAGGATATATAGGACAAAAAAACCAGGATAGCATTGCACAAAATATTGGAAATGATTTTTTGTTGATTGGAGGGAAATGGACTACAATTGCTAGTATGATGCATAAAGCGTTTTTTAGTAAAACTGAAAATATCGACTTCTTTAAAAGGCTAGCTAATAAAATTAACGAAATTTCATATGATGAAGAAAATTTAGTAAGTAGTATAGCTAAAAAACACTATATAAACAAGGTAAATAATTATGTATTGAATAAGAAAGACGATTTGAAATGTATAAGCAATAACATAATTAGATATGATCTAAATAAATTATTTAATAATAGAGCTTTTGCATCATCGATTGACAATAATCATGAGGGAGCTGATTTTACTGGGTACAATGAATATTTTCTTTCAAATGGATTACCTGAAGACAGAAATATATTAACAGCGAGTTCTTGTTTTGTGTTGAGTGATATCAATAACAAATATGACAATATTTCTTGTAGTGGTCAGGTTATTTATGTGTTGTCTGAAAACTTCCATAATAAAATAATGATTTTAGGGTGCGGTGAATGGGGGAATATAGTTAGCCAGTTGAAAATTGTTTACGATGATGATTCAGCTGATATTATGATTATAGATATTCCAGACTGGTTTTTCACTGGAATTAGCAGTACGGAGATAGCATGGATCGGAGACGCAAAATGCAGTAATAATAATATCGAAAAGAGGGCATTGTTTAGTATATCTTTTATGCTATGTCAAAACAAAAAGGTTAAACAAAATCATTTGCCTGACTGCACTAATTTCCATATTTTTGCGATCTCGTTTGAGCAAAACAGATCTTAAAAAGGAGGACAAAATGATATCTGTAATAACTAGTACATATAATAAAGATAAATATTTAGATTTAACTCTTGCCGGCTATATAAATCAAACCTGTGATGATTTTGAGATAGTTATTGTTGATGATGGGAGTATTGATGGTACGAAAAAAATTATTGAAAAATATGAGTCGCACCTAAACATACAATATTATTGGCAAGAGAACAGGGGTATTGCATACGCGAGGAACATGGCACTGCAACTGGCCAAAGGTAATATAATAATTATAGTTGATGACGACCGGATTCCATGTCGTAATTTTATTGCTTCACATAAACATACATTGGAAGAGAATGGCAAGACTGTTAGTATTGGTAAACAAGGAAGTATAGTTTCACATTACACACCGGAACTTTCGTTTTCGTTTAGCGAAGGAATGAAATTTTACAATAATCACAGGGATATAATTAATTCTGGTCCATCTCAAATGTTCACAGTTGAAGATATATTATATAGATTTGAGGATACAATTGATAATCATTTTCTTTCATTTCCTGATTTATCGTGTTTAATAAAAATGGTCGATAAATTTGGAGATGATCTCTCGGAGTTTAAATTAGCCTGGAGTAAAGCGTACGGAGGAAATATTGCTTTTGATAGATCATATTTAAGTCAAGCAATTGAATATGATACTAATTATGTTGGTTATGGTGGCGAGGATGTGGATCTCTCATATCAATTATATTTACAGGGTTATAAATATTATTTTTCCAGTAATGCAATAAATTATCATCAAGAGCATCCAAGAAAGAAGACAGAATTGCTGGAATTAATTAAAAATACGCGATATTTCTATGATAAGTTTCCACATTTAGAAACGTTCATTTTAAAAATGGACTATGATGGTGTTATAACATTGGATCAGGCCAACAGTTTTATGAACCTAATTAATAAATACGGTGAAGAACTTCTTCCTTTGATAAAGAAATTCATTGATAAGGGAGAATTAAGCAAAACCCAATAATTTGCATTTAGCTATTGCGTAAGCATTCAAGCATTACAGCACTCTCTGTTTCTTTATAAGTCGTGGATAAAAGAATAGGCGGTTCAATGTGAACCGCCTAAATAGGTTAATCTGTCATCTATCGTATGCTTTTTTCAGTACACATGCATGATCTCTTTCATTTCGTGGGTCAGTCATCCGTATAAGACTCGTCAGGCTCAATCCAAGCCTTGCTATCGCGCCAGTCTACATCGAAGTCGAACAACTTTGCAATGTCACGAAGTTTGATGAAGTTATTGCCGCCGATCTCATAGGCGGTTAGACCCGTAACCGCTGCTCCTGATTCGCCCCAGACAAAATTGGTGGTGCTGAGGTTCGCGCTTTTATTTTCTTTTCCGATTGCCGCAAGTTCGCCACCTACCGGTGTATACGCTTTGTGATTATACAGTTTCGCCTTGCTATCCTCCCAGCGAACTTCGAACCGCGTTTTCAGAAGTGCTGCCACGTCGCGTAGTTTGACATAATTATTGCCGCTGATTTCATAGGCGGGTAGCGCAACCTCTGCACCGTTCAGCATGAACTTTGTATTGGTCGGTTTTGCGGTGACGGTTTCAGTCTTCGGTGTGAGAGCAGGAGTAGGTGTAATTTTGGGAGCAGGTGCGGGCGAATTGTTACCCACTGTCTCAACACCAGGATAGTTAAACATCACCTTTCCGTCCTTAGTCGGCGAAATAGATGCGTCATACGGTGCATATGCGGTTACGCCGCTTTTCAGTGTCAGCTTGAAGTAGCCCAGAGCCTCGTTGTACTCAATAGAAGTCGCCTTGCTGCCCGAATCTACCGAGAACAGCTGGACCCAATTTGTGTCCGAGTTCCCAATGCCCAGATGCAAAAACGAGTTGTTAAGAATGTTTGCCCGGTGACCTTCCGAATTCATCCAGTCTTTGACAACCTCAGACGCTGACTTCTGCCCCCATGCGATGTTCTCGCCAAAAGCAGTATATTTATAACCCAGCTCTTTCATCACCGTGTTCGGACCTGAACCATCGGGACGTTCGTGTGCGTGAGTGCATCGAATGGGCAACCCGCGCTTGCTGTTAGAGGTGTAATGATCATAAGTGACAATACTATCATGAGTATCAATGCGATTGATAATGCGCGTTTCATATAAAATCCTCCCTTGATTCCAAGCGTAGTGTCAAAAATTCTAGTTGAATTTTGACCTATACTATTTATTTCACTGTCTTTCACCAGTTACTCTCATGTCCTCCGTGTGTCGTATGCTCTCGGTTTAATAACGATCTACACGGTCCGTCCCAGTACACATTGAATATGAACTGTGTGGCATTCATATCTCATATTTTCAAAATACCACAATTTCGTGAAATAAAACCTTCCATTGCATGAAACATGATTTATTCGACATAAAACATAATTTCAAATACCCGATGCTGGTTGATTGACAAAACTGCGCCGATTTTGTTCTTTACATTATCTGAATGAATAGCATAGAGGAAGGAATTTATCAAAGAAATGACCCATAAGCCCTAACCTTGATAAAGTCTATTTTAATCGTGAGGCTCAACAAGCACCTGCGTACCATAATGATTTTGAAAACTAGTCTAATCACAGAAAAACCAAGCATACTTTTGTGGGCAGCAGTAGTTCGATAGCATTTTACGCAGGGATTATTCAATCAAAAAAGACAGGAATAATGTGCCAGCGACAGGATTCGCCAAATGGGATTTTCAAAATGTCTGAAATGGCTTATGATAGTATTATAAAGAATTGATTGGAGAAAAAAGAATGAAAAGTAACCAGCTTATCATCTTGATATCCGCAGTTATGATTTGTGGCATTCTTTACAGTGGCTATCATTACACACAGGAGATGGCCAACAGAAAACTTCAGGTCATGGAATCCGGCCTGTTTGATAGTGACGGTAATGCTGTTTCCCCTGTTGACCTTGCCAATGAAATCAACGGAAAAACAACCGACGAAGTAAAAATGATTCTCGACCAATATAATCTTGAATATGATGAGGCCATGGTAACGAATAATGATAGGATTCAGACCCAATTATACAGGCAAACACTTCAAAGCACAGGCAGCGGGCTTTACATCCTTGCGCTATGTGGACAGATTGATTCAAGCTGGATGTTTATTGCGATTCTGGACAATGGTAAAGCTTATGAAAACAGGGGAAGCATTATATTGTCCGGTGGTCAGACATCTCCGGATGCGTTCAGGATAGAGGAGGACCCAGCATCAGAAACCGTTTGGATTGTTGTCAGAGAACCAGTGGAGCAGGGGATGGGTATCCATCAATACGATGAAGTGTGGTACAGGCTGTCCGATAGATCGCTTGTCAGAGATCTTCAATATGTCGCAGAGAAACACGATTGGGTGTCGCCAGAACAACCGTATTTTTATGATTTGAAAGGAACCGCATCTACAAAAAGGCATATTCATATCTCAGAATCCCAAGCCCATGATTATTATATTGATGTGCAGTATGAAATAAAGCTTACAAACAGCGATGTGTTTGGTTTTCCAAATGAAGAGGATGGTCTTCTTTTCACCGCATACAGACAGCTGCGCTATGTTTGGCAGCCCGATGAAAACCGCTTCCATCTTGATGCTGAGAGCTCATATGCCGATGAAACTTTGTTTGATTTCAGCACACAGGCTATCCTGGAAAATTATAGCGTTGAACTGGAGAAGCTATCGAAAAGCAGAATTCAGGCAAAACTGGACTGGCTGGACAAGCTAATAAACCCGGAAACCAATATGAATATGCCGGATGTCCACGAAAACCTGCGGGTAATGGAGTTCGCCAATTTAAACGATGCCGCAAATGCGAATGTGGTGCTAAGCCTTCCTGAAGGATTTACAGCGAGTAAGCGGGTTTTTCAGAAAGGCTCGAATTTTGAGTATAATGCTGAAAAAAATAGAGGCATTGATACCGTATATACCTTCCAGATCTTTAGTACCAAGCACAAAGACAAGTTCAATCAATATGGTATTGAAGGACTTGCCGGATGGTTTTACGATACATCATATTACAGAGATGAACCGGATAATGTCCGTTTTCCAAACAAATCCGTACTAAAGGAAAAGGTATTCGAAGGCAATACTGCGTTGGGTGAAGCGGAGATCTTCATCCTTACCTGTGACATCGTCCCTAAAGAATTAAGAACCGAAGAACATTCAACTTATGAACTGGTATATGCATGGATTCCAATAGAAGATGAAGACTTGGCATATAATCTGGGAATCAGTGTCCCGTTGGGAGAAGACAGTGGTCTGTATGTTGATATGGTAAAAAATATCCTTCAGGCACAGGAGTAAGGCGGATGGGAGCTTGATGCTATCTAACACTGGTTGGAAAAATAATTTGGCCTCGGTAGGTTGTTTACATTACAATACGATGATTCAATGGGCGCTTGCGCGAATTGTGTGCCAAAACGCGGAAGCTGACCTGTGGGATTCTCCCATGGGTCTTTTTATTTGCTTGCACGCTTACCGTGTTTCGATATCAGCAGCAAATAAGTGAGAAAATTATAGCAAAAGGATATATTATTCAATTTTCATTAAGTTTGTTCAAATGATAATATTGTTATGTAAATATTAATTTGAAAAGGAGGATTCAGAGATGAGGAACAAACGCTTGCAATAGTGACAATATATGGAATGAGTTTTCGTTTGCGAATACGTTGACCCAGTCTAAATCAGCAAAGACATTGCCGCTTGCTATATCCGCATTTCAGGGTGAGCATTCGATGAATATTCCGGTCATAACAGGATACGCTGTGAGGACAAAAGAATCCTTGATTTTTGTGAAAAATATAATTTCAACGCCGATCAGCAAATGCAATTGGCAATAATTGTCCCTACGTTAAGCATTGACAGAGGGGATAATCATTTTGTGGCGTTATCGATTAAAAATATATGCATAGGAATGATAGATGCACAAAATAGAGGACTAACCTTTATGGACGATGATGGGAGGATCGCGATTGTCTGTTTTCAGAATCGACAGAAGGGTAGCGTCATGGAATGGATTCAGGAGCTTAATGGTGTGCTAAGAGATGAATACAGCGAGAAGCCGAAGGTAGCTGTCGGCAACCCGGTGGACGGGATGAGGCTGCTATGCATATCCTATAACGATGCGGTACAACTGCTGCAATGCGAAACAGAAGAGTATGCTGAGATTATTCAAACCGAAAAGGCGCAGAGGATAGATCATTTATATTTAAAGGAATTCTCAGACATCAATAATTCCATGTGTGCCAATATTGGAGACTCGGAAAAGGTTTTGTGTATTTTTGAAATCGGTGGGAGTGAATATTTTTCCGTGTAAATGGAATAATCCACCATTCGATTGTCAATACTTACATTGCAGCATAAATCGGGCTCCGCTGGGGAGCGACCCAACGTTTGCTGCGGCTTATACGGTGGATCGGCGGGTCTTCAGATTCGCCGGTTTTCCAATTCACCGGTAAGCCCTCGACGGATAAACCCCGGGAGTTTGAGGGCAGAGCCCTCATTGCGGCCTTTAGGCCGCGAACCTGTCCGCAAAGAATATCATAATCTGGCTGTACGCCATAGCCCAATCTCTTGATGGTAGCGTCCACTTTTTCGTAATTTCTTTTGCCGAGAGAAAAACTACTTTTCGTATCGAATCATCGGTGGGGAAAATTGACTTTGTTTTTGTATATTTCCTCACCATTCTGTGATACGCTTCCACGGCATTTGTTGTATAAACTAAATGTCGAATTTGCTCGGGGTAGCTGAAAAACGTAGTAAGTTCCGCCCAGTTTGCATCCCAGGAACGCAGGATGGACGGATACTTCTTATCCCATTTTTCCCTAAATTCTTCTTTTGTATACTCTGCATCATCAAGATTCACAGCACCATAGATTTTCTTTAAATCGGAGCAGATTTCCTTCCTGTCCTTGTACTGGACAAATTTGGTCGAATTTCGAATCTGATGGACTATACAAAGTTGCTGCTTCGTTTTCGGAAATACTGCGTTTATCGCGTCTCCAAGCCCTTTCAGGTTATCGTGGCAGGCGATAAAGATGTCCTGTACGCCGCGCTTTTTAAGGTCAGAGCAAATTGATGCGTAAAAGCTTGCACTCTCGTTTTCACTGATCCAGATTCCCAAGATGTCTTTCTGCCCTTCCATATCAATGCCCAACACAGAGTAAACACATTTGTTGATGATCTGGCTATCCTTGCGACTTTTGAATACGATCCCATCAAAGTAAATGATCGGGTAAATCGACTCCAACGGTCGGTTCTGCCACTCGTTCACTTCGGGTAAAATTTTGTCAGTTATTTTTGAAATCAACGTCTGCGGGATTTCTGCGCCGTAAATCTCGCGCAAATTATCCTCAATATCACGCTGGCTCATGCCTTTTGCATACATCGCCATAATTTTTTGCTCGATTTCATCAGTCCGAGTCTGCCTCTTTTCGAGAACTTTCGGCTCAAACTCTCCGTTGCGGTCACGTGGTATGACTATTTCACTTTCGCCGTAATCGCTTATGATGGTCTTGCGGTTATAGCCATTGCGGGAATTGCCTGAATTATTGCCGGTTACATCATGTTTTTCATACCCAAGATGTTCATCCATTTCTGCTTCGAGCATTTGCTCAATAGTCCCAGCAAATAGACGCTTTAGCTTCGACTGAATGTCGCCTGTGCTTTTGCAGTCCTGCATTAGAAGACTGACCAATTCCATTTCCTTTTCACTAAGGATGTTTTTTGATCTTTTCATTGGGATAACCTCCATTCATTTATGTGGAGATTATTACCATTTACACGGATGATTATTCAGTCTC
>JAAYKJ010000094.1 GCA_012522505.1 Clostridiaceae bacterium | reverse complement strand
TTCTTCAACTTCTTCATTTTCTTCATCATGAACCCCCGCAAACATATCGTTGCTTTAATAATCTATTTTATGCCTTAAACCACTTTGCGTCTATGCAGAAACGCAGAAAAGAAGCATACTGGCCGGAACTTGATCACAGGCGTTTATAAAATGATATTCTTTATCTTAATGAACATGCTCCGTAAGTTGTTGTTATATACTATTATAACGGATGTGTTGGGAAGATCAATATTTTGTTCTGCGAGAGGACATACTCCCACAACCTGGAGGGGAGGCCTCCAATTCATATAGATAAAAAAAAGACACATCCATGAGGGGTGACCTTCATTTTCGTGCCTTTCTGTTCTGGATTTAATGTGATCTGATGTGTTCAAGGCAGTAAGGACTCTCTATTCCAAGTCATCCTCTTCGTCCTCTTCATCGTCAAAGTCCTCATCATCCTCAAAGTCATATTCATCGAAAGCAGCTTGTTTAAATGCTTCAAAGGCCCGATCAAGCTCGTCCTCATCGTCTATGCTCACGAGGTAATCTTCATCACCGTCTTGTTCCATTCTCATAATTATCACTTCGCTGTTATCAGCTTCATCCTCTTGATTATCCAGAGCATGCAGCACGATATACTCCTGTTCGTCCATTTTTACGGTCGCAAGAAATTCGCACTTTAACGTTTCACCATTTTCACCGGTCAGTTCAATAACATTGTCCATACCTTCGCATTCATGCTGATGGCCACATTGATGGCAGTCATGTTCCGACATAATAATACCCTCCTTAAAATTTAGTGGTTCCTTTATTTGCATGCCGGTTTACCGGCATTATAGGAAAGAAATAAATACTCTACGGGGAAGCACCCTGAGCATCCATATAGCTCTGCAATATGATGGATGCTGCCAATTGATCTATTTTTTCTTTATGCTTTCTGCTGTTTATTCCCATGTCGATAAGGGCTTGTCGGGATTGGACGGTGGTAAGCCTCTCATCCCAAGGTATTACGTGGATACCCGGAATATGGCACTTTAGCTTTTCAATGAATTGCTGTGTGCGTATGCCTCTTTCTCCCAGTGTACCATTCATATTCTCAGGAAAACCAACAACGAGAGTATTACAGGAATAGGTTTCCGCCAATTCCCTGATCCTTTCCAAGGGTTTTTTCCATTCCCTGTGCCAGTGGATTGTCTCCAGGGCCTGAGCCGTAATTCCCAGTGGGTCGCTGACAGCAACCCCAATTCTGGCTTCTCCAAAATCTATACCCAGTATTCGCATAAATACTCCCGTCTATTCAGAGATGCAATAAACACATAAAATTACAAATCATATATGTGTTTTATCGAAGAAATCCCATATGGATTCTGTTCATCTCATAATATCGCATAACTTTATGCTTTGTCAATCTGAATCATACTGTCTTCCCAGATATCGGGTGCTTCAAAGCCCAAGAGGTTCACAACCGTGGCGGCAATATTTGCCAGGCCGAATTCTCCCTTTTTCAGTGTAACCGACCCTGATGTTTGGTTATCATACAGGATCATTGGTACTTTGTTAAGGGTATGGCTGGTTTTGGCTTTATAACTGCCGTCACCATTCTTTTTCGGGTTCCCCGCCTTATCGGTTTCATACATTTCGTCCGAATTCCCGTGATCGGCTGTGATAAGGGCTATTCCGCCCAGCTCATCGATTACTGGAAGCAACCGTCTCAAACACAGATCCACCGTTTCAACCGCAATACGGGCTGCAAGAAAATTACCGGTGTGGCCTACCATATCACCATTTGCATAATTGACTCTGGCAAAACGATACTTTCCTGTACGCAATTCGTCTATCAATTTATCGGTGATTTCAGCTGCTTTCATCCACGGCCGCTGTTCGAATGGGATGATGTCTGATGGTATTTCAATGTATGTCTCTTGCTTATCATCAAATTTTCCGCTGCGGTTACCATTCCAGAAATATGTTACATGGCCGTATTTCTGTGTTTCTGAAATGGCCAGTTGGGATACACCGGTTCTTGCCAGGTATTCACCCATTGTATTTCTAATCTCGGGCGGAGCCACCAAGTATCGCTGTGGAATATGCAGATCGCCGTCATACTCCAGCATACCAGCATAAACGATCTGTGGAACTCTTTTTCTGTCGAATTTGTCGAAGCTCTTTTCTTCAAAGGCGCGGCTGATCTCAATGGCCCGGTCTCCGCGAAAGTTAAAGAATACAACACTGTCATGATCGTTGATTGTGCCAACAGGAATTCCGTTTTCAGCAATGACGAAAGCCGGAAGATCCTGATCAATAACAGGCTGTTCTCTGCGATATGTTTCTATTGCCTCCTCTGCCGAGGCGAACATCCTTCCTTCACCGAGCACATGTATTTTCCAGCCATGCTCCACCATTCCCCAGTTTGCCTCGTAACGATCCATCGTTATCCTCATCCGACCACCGCCGCTGGCAATTCTGGCATCGAAGCCACTGGTCCGCAGACCGGCCAGAAATTCTTCGAAGGGAATAACGTAATCCAATGCGGAAGTCTCGCCTACATCACGTCCATCCAAAAGAATATGAATTCGGACCCTGGTAATGCCTTCCTCTTTTGCACGACTGATCATCGCCTTCAGATGATCGATATGAGAGTGAACATTACCATCACTGAAAAGCCCCAGGAAATGAAGCGTGGAGCCATTCCTTCTAACATTATCAGATAATTCCTTCCATGTCTCACCTTCAAACATCTTTCCGGTTTGAATAGCTTCTGTAACCAGTTTTGCCCCCTGGCTGTATACCTGTCCAGAGCCAATGGCATTATGACCAACCTCTGAATTTCCCATGTCATCGTCCGTTGGCAAACCGACAGCCTTTCCATGTGCTTTTAAAAGCGTGTTCGGGTATTTCCGGAACAGGCTGTCGAGACATGGCGTGTATGAATGATATACCGCATTGCCTTCTGTCTTGTCCGACATGCCGATACCATCCATGACGACAACAACTACCGGACCTTTATATTGCGGTAACCGATTTGATTTTTTAAGCATGTAGCAACCCTCCACTCTGTATTTTCCTCAATTCTGCAAAAACTATGTTTATCGAAAAGGAGACTTATCGCAGCAACCTAAACAAAAGCCCTCCGGGAAATCCGGAGGGCCGGAAGTGCTTTAAATTCAACTTATGCATCATAGTTCACAATTTTCAAATACTCGTCCAGCTTAAGGCTTGCGCCTCCGATGAGACCACCATCAATATTCGGCATTCCAAACAACTCCGAAGCATTTGTGGATTTAACGCTTCCACCGTAAAGAACCCGGACGCTGTTGGCTACATCCTCATCATAAAGCTCTCTAACCAGATCGCGAATGACAAAGCAGGCCTCTTCAGCTTGTTCACTTGTTGCGGTTTTTCCGGTTCCGATAGCCCAGATAGGCTCATATGCAATAACAAGCTTTTCGATCTGAGCTTTTGTCAGACCAAGAAGCGCGATTTTAATCTGATAGCGGACATGTTCTTTGGTAACACCCTGTTCCCTTTGCTGCAATGTTTCCCCACAGCAGATAATCGGTGTCATGCCACTATTGAAAATTGCGTGGGCTTTTTTATTGATCAGTTCATCTGTTTCAGCGAAATATTCTCTTCTTTCTGAATGACCGATAATAACATAATCTACACCACATTCCTTCAGCATGGCGCAGGACACTTCACCGGTATAGGCACCATTGTCCTCCCAATGGACGTTCTGTGCAGCAACCTTGATGTCTGTTCCAGCGCAGGCTTCAACTACTGAAGGAATAGCTACGAATGGAACACCAATAACGACTTCTGTTGTCGTATTCTTCAGGTTTTCCTTAAGTTGTGTAACAAACGCTACGGCTTCCTTTGGCGTTTTGTTCATTTTCCAGTTCCCCGCCGCCATAATGACCCGATTATTTTTGTCCAGTAAACAGGCTATTCCGGGTAATTCCTTGCCTTCGAGAAACTCCAGTGAGGCTCCGCCGCCAGTAGAAATATGGGTTATTTTATCAGAAAAGCCAAGCTGCTCAATGGCTGCAGCCGAATCTCCACCGCCTACGATGGATATCGCACCGGAGTCTGCAACAGCTTCGGCAATTTTCTTCGTCCCGTTGGAAAACTTGGGAAATTCAAACACACCCATCGGACCATTCCAGACAATCGTTTTCGCTCTTTTGATCTCATGACTGAACTTTTCTATAGTGATCGTCCCGATATCCATTCCCATCCATCCGTCAGGAATATCATCGGACGGTACATATCTGTCTTCGGTGTCAGCACTGAACTCCTTACCAATGACGTTGCCAATAGGTAACAGAAGCTGTACTCCCTTCTTCTCTGCCTTTTCCATCAGTTCACGGGCCAGATCCAGTTTGTCATCTTCACAGATGGAGTTTCCGATCTTGTAGCCTTTCGCTTTCAGGAAAGTATATGCCATTCCGCCGCCAATGATCAGCGAGTCAACCTTTTCCAACAGGTTCTCGATAACGGTAATTTTGTCGGAAACCTTTGCACCACCTAGAATGGCCACAAAGGGTCTCTCCGGATTGGACAGTGCCTTGCCCATGATATCAATTTCCTTTTTGATCAAAAACCCTGCTACTGCCGGAAGGTAATCGGCAAGACCTGTGGTGGAGGAATGTGCCCGGTGTGCTGTTCCAAAGGCGTCATTGACAAATATATCGGCAAGCTCTGCCAGCTGTTTTGTGAATTCTGGATCATTTTTCGTTTCTTCCTTGTGGAAGCGCACGTTTTCCAGCATGAGGACCTGGCCTTCCTGCAGCGCTGCTGCCTTCGCCTTAGCATCATCCCCAACAACATCCTGTGCCAGTACAACCTCCTGTCCAAGCAGTTCACTGAGCCTTATCGCAGTTGGTTTCATGCTGTATTTCGGTTCAAACCCTTCCTTCGGGCGGCCAAGATGAGAGACAAGAATTGTCTTTGCACCATTTTTGATAAGGTGCTTTATCGTCGGCAGTGCGGCAACAATCCTTTTATCATCGGTAATATTCCCTGCGCTGTCGAGGGGTACATTGAAGTCAACTCTAACGATTACTCTCTTTCCTTTCACTTCAATGTCTTCTACACTCATTTTATTGTACGTGCCCATATTTTCCATCTCCTTAACTATCATGCTGCCTTCGCTCTTATCTCCGAGGAAGGTATCTTCAGGCAATGCAGCTCATACCGACCGGAATAGGCAGCATTTCCATATCATGTCCAGCTCAGTTGCTACCGGGCATGGGAACATGCTTAAATGCAACCATCCTTTATGCTGCGTCACAAACTGCCTGATAACAGGGTAGCCTGTGACCTGTTACATCACCGGGCTACCCGATAATCTAAACAGGCATCCTTTTGGAGGATGCCTGTAATGAAGCAAAAAGCTTCACTATTGTGCGTCAACCTTTGCCATGTGAACGATAAGGTCAAGCACCTTCGTGGAATAACCCCATTCGTTATCATACCAGGCAATGACTTTAACAAAATTGTCATTTAGAGAAATCCCTGCTTTGGCGTCGAAATTGGAAGTGTTTTCTTCACCAATAAAGTCGGTGGAAACAACATCGTCTTCTGTATAGCCAAGAACACCCTTCAGTTCATTTTCGGAAGCCTCTTTCATTACTTTGCAGATTTCTTCGTATGAAGCAGCTTTCTCAAGGCGGCAGGTCAAATCAACCACCGAAACATCCGCTACAGGAACACGGAAAGCCATGCCGGTCAGTTTTCCGTTCAGTTCAGGAATAACCTTACCAACAGCTTTTGCAGCGCCTGTGGAAGAAGGAATAATGTTAAAGCTTGCGCCTCTTCCGCCTCTCCAGTCTTTCTTTGAAGGACCATCAACTGTTTTCTGGGTAGCTGTTATTGCATGAACGGTGGTCATCAAACCTTCAACAATACCAAACTTGTCGTTCAACACCTTGGCAATCGGAGCCAAGCAGTTGGTGGTACAGGATGCGTTGGATACAACATTCATGTCCTTGCTGTATTTATCCTGGTTAACGCCCATTACAAACATCGGTGCATCCTTGGACGGAGCACTGATAACAACCTTCTTGGCGCCTCCCTGGAAATGCGCGGAAGCTTTTTCGGTGGTGGTGAAAACACCTGTGGACTCTACAATATACTCGGCACCGCAACCCTTCCAGTCGATATCCTGAGGATTCATCTCTGCGAAAACTGCGATTTCTTTACCGTCTACAACCAGTTTTCCGTCTTTCGCGCCAATTTCCCCCTTGTATCGACCATGTACCGAATCATATTTCAGCATATATTGCATATATTCCAGATCAATAAACGGGTCATTAATGCCGACCACCTGGACATCCGCCCTTTTCATGGCGGCTCTGAAAACGAGACGTCCAATCCTACCGAAACCGTTAATACCAACTTTAATTGCCATTTTTATCTCCTCCTATACAGATCTAATTTGACCTTTTATTGGTCATCGTTAACAAAATAACAATCATCTCAATCATTCTATATTATTTTACCCTTATTTTCAAGTCTCATCAGGTAAAAAAATGCATGAACAGCCGACACCAAGTTATGAAATATGTATAAGGAAGGGAATTGCTTCGCCTTACCTTCTTTGCCGGTTGCTTTCATACATGAGAATGGATGCCGCAACACCTGCGTTAAAGGATTCAGCCCTACCGGGCATGGGAATAAAGACCTTCAGTGTGGCAGAATCCAGTATGGCCTCTGAAACCCCCTTTCCTTCATTCCCGATAACCAGAAAAATATCGCTGGTGAGTTCAACCTCATGACATGGTACCGCTTGTTCAAGGCAGGCGGCAATCAGTCTGAGGTTTTTTTCTCTGCAGAACGTAAACACCTCGGTTTCATCCAGATTGTCTATAACGGGAATGTGAAAAACAGATCCCATCGTTGAACGGAGGACCTTACTGTTAAAGGTATCTGCGCTGCCTTTGGTAATCGCCACCGCATCAAACCCAAGGGCATGTGCAGACCGTATCATCGTTCCGACGTTTCCGGGGTCTTGGATATTGTTTATCAACAAACCCCTAAAGCCTTTACGGTATGCAGTATCCAAGGAATGTTCAGGCATTTTGGCAACAGCAAGTATACCTTGTGGCGATTCAGTTTCAGCAATTTGATGAAACATCTCTGGGGGCATTTCAAACAGTTGAATGCCAGGCTGCAGCAGGTCGGCAAGCTCCTTGTGCACCTTATTTGCAACATCCGACGAAAAACAGATTCCAGTAACATCCACGCCAGATACAAGGGCTTCCTGAATAAAACGGAAGCCCTCAACAGTGAATCGTTTTTGTTTCCTTCGCTGTTTTTTATCCCGCAGTTTGATAATTTCTTTTATGGTTTTATTCTGACGGCTCTGAATCAATTGCACCTGGTTCATTGTATTTGGCCTTTCTGAAGCTGTATTGAAAGCTTTTGTGGCTGAAATACAGCATACACCCATTATGTGCCTCAAGCCTTTGGGTATCCCCATTTTTTAAAGGTAAAATCAAAGCGTTTTGAAACTTTCTTTATAATCCGCGGATCCATTTCATGCTTGTTGGGCTTATAATTTTTCTGCGATTCAATGTATCGTTTGATTGCTGGCTTTGCCTTCTCAAACCCTTCAATGCCAAGATGGGTATAGATTTTTTCAATATGGCCCATCGGATCCTTAACAACATCCTCATACCGGATTTCCAACAGATGACCTGGAGGAATGAGATCTCTTTCTTCAAAATATTTGCGGTACATGTTTTCATAGATCTCAAACTGGGTTTCCTCCGATTCTTCTTCAGATATCCGTTTCTGCAGCTCGAACACGGGAAAGAAATTGTCATAGAGCCTCTTGGTTGAAGCATACACCTTGTAGGGATCCCTGCTGATGTGAATAAACCGGGCGTTGGGAAACAGCTCCAGAAGCTGCTTGATCCTACTGGTATTTGTAGGGCTCTTCAGCAAAAGCCTCTTCCCCTTCAGCTGAAAGGTTACCTTTTTAATAATATAAAGATATTTTTCCTTCCATTCTGAAAGCTCGGATTCACTCATGTCGTGAAAGGACGCGTATTTCTGGTACTTATAGTGATTCCGTGGAAAAATTACCAGATGGTAATTGGACAGCGTGGACATGTTTGCGATTGCAAACTCCTCCTCCTGAGAAGATACGGTATCCAGAACCACACTATCCATATGGCGGTTTTTCGGAAGAATTTTTTTCAACACTTTTTCCATGACATTGTAGCCCAGTAAAAACATATTCGGACCAAAGCAGTGCATGGCATTGGTAACACCAAACTGTTGGTCCTGTGAAAGCATATTGACAAGATAGGTCGTTCCACTGCGCCAATGTCCGAGAATAAAAATCGGCTCTTTATCGATTTTTGTCCTTTTCACCCTGATATCAAACACCAGTTTTTCAATCAGCCGAACTGGCGTGAGTAAAATGATGACAAATGTGATGTATAGAAACTTTGGCAGGCTCTTGATATGAATTGGCTTGTCACGGTTTTGCCACAAAAGCTTTACCCAGTTTGTTAAGGTACAGCCCAATAAAAATTGTATTGATAAATCGCGGATATATCCCTGACGCATTGTTTCAACTCCTTTATGTTATGTATTCCTATGAAAAGTAGTATATCATGGAATTTGTACTATTGATGCAAGGCATCAATAAAATTGGCCCTCTGGGTGTGTGAATGTTCAAGTATTATAATACCAAAGGAGCCCCATATTATGCAATGCCAACATGAGAAAACCCAATGCACCTGGTATGATTCGTTGCTGTTCAGAGGTATTTGATGAGAGATAGATGTGCAATATCAGAAACGCTGCTTCCCGTTTTGACTGTTACCGGTTCCCCATTTCGATAATAAAAAGGTCCAAAGCCGTCCTTGGGTCCATTCGACCCGTTTTGGAAGCCAAATCCATTTCCATACATTTTCGCATATAGTGCTTTAGCATATCCATGGAAAATGAAGCGGCTTGCCTGCGGGCTTTACCTACCACATAAGGGTGGATGCCTGTAACCTTTGCCATGTCGGCCTGGGGTACCTTCTTTTCTTCCATCTTCTTGATCCGCAAAAGGATTCCCATCTGTCTTCCGACCATGGCCATAATATATGAGATGGGCTCTTTCAACTCCAGCAGATCGTTAAGAATCTGAAGGGCTTGGGGAATCTGCCGTTGCGAGATTGCATCGGTCAAATCAAAAATCCTGCTCTTTACGCTTTTGGAAGCAATGCTTTGAATGGCTTCTCTGGTGACGCGAGCCCCTTCTCCCACATACCGGGCGATTTTTTCAATTTCCAGCGCCATAAAAGTCATATCAGGCTCGAGCAATGATACCAGGTATGCAGCATCCTGCTCATCGATTTGCTTGTGAAAGCTGGCAAACCCCCTCATCACCCATCGCGTAAGTGATCTTTCATCTTGCCGGCTGCATTCCACAACCAATCCATGATTCTTCAATGCTTTATAAAAGCTGAACCGTTTATCCACTTCCCCCTGGATAAAAATAAGGCAAATAAATTCAGGCAGCCCCTTGAAAAAGGTATTCCAATCCATGGCCTTTGTGCTCTGTTTCAAAAGCGTACTTTCCTTCACAATAACTACTCGCCGTTCGGCGAAAGCTGGGAACTGGGAAACAGCATCGTCAAGTGTCTGAGGCGATACCTTTCCTTCAAGCTCGGAAAAATTAAAGGCTTTTGTATCTTCGTCAAGGAGCTTATGCAATATTTCATTCACATAATGCCGCACCAGAAACTGTTCTGGCCCCGTAAACAGAAAAAGCCTCCCGATATTGTTCTCTTTCAGTTGTTTTCGCAATATTTCCATACTCATAGGGTATATCCTCTATCTATTTCTCCGATCCGCACGTCGATTTGTTGCCTGCAAAAATCCTATCATTTTAATTCAGAAATGTAAACTGTTCATCCCGAAGCCAAGGCCTGATCCGGTACTTATTGCCGTCACTGTTAACAATTACTGCGCCATGCTCCAAAGTGGTATAAACATTTACTCCATTGTCGGACAAGCGGGACAGCACTTCCTCTGTCGGATGTCCGAAGCTGTTCTTCCCCACACTGATCACAGCCACTTCCGGGTTGGTAACGACGAGGAATGCTTCCGATGTTGCATTCCTGCCCCCGTGGTGGGCCACCTTTAATATATCGCAATCCATAGGCGAATTGATATCCAAAAAAATCGCCTCACCCTTGGTTTCGATATCACCAGTAAAAAGCATCTGCAGTTGCCTATAACACAGCATTCCAACCAATGATGTGTTGTTCAGATTCCCTTCCCCGGGCGTGTTCTCCTTATCCGGGTAGAGTATGTTCAGTTTAGTCCAGTCATCCATCTCAAGGGTGTTTTCTGCAGCATAGTAATTAAATTCAATCCCTTTCGCCTGGCATTTCTCGATCGGTGCTGAAAACTCCTCGGTATTTCCGGGATAATCGGGCATACCGACTGATTCAACCGGAAAGCACTCCAGGAGGGTTATCACACCTGATATATGATCGGAATGGGCATGGCTGACCAGAATCTGATCCAGCCTCGTAATCCCTTCGGACATCAGAAGTGGAAGAAGAACCTGCCTGCCTGTATATCCGGTTTTCAGCTCATTAAATCCGCCCCCGCCGTCTATCATGTAATTCCTGCCTCCAGCAGTCCGTATCAGCACGCTATCACCTTGTCCCACATCAATAAATATCACTTTCAAGTCTGGAGGTATGATTCCTTGTGCAACAAGTACCACCCCCAGCAGAAGCGCGCTGATGACTGTCTTATTCTTATGGCGGTTGAAAAAATGCAGTCCGTATGTTCCGGCAAGAATCAGAAAAAGATAGTATATTAAAACACCAAAAGAACTCCAGTGCTGCATGTTCACTTCAGCCCAGGGAATGGACGCGCATCTGTCCGTAATATAGAGGATGATGTGCAAAAGACCCTGAAGCATACATCCCGCGATGAAACCCAATCCATGATGAATGCTGTCGCCAATTACACAGAGCATGCCCACGACTGTTGTAACTCCGGTTAATGGAACAACGAAAAGATTCGCGACTAAGGAAATAAGCGATATCTTGCTGAAATACAGGATCAAAATTGGAATCACACCTGCCTGCGCAGAAATTGTAGCGGCAAGGGTTTCCCGAATGAGCTTCGGGACTTTTTCAGGAACCAACCCAAGCACTCTTTTATACAGTAGCCCCAAGCCCGCAGTTGCGCCGAAGGACAATAAGAAACCTGCATCGAACAGCATAAAGGGATTGACGATTAGCAAAACAAGCGAAGCAACCCCAATGGAATTTAGCAGATCTGCATTTCTGTCCAGCGCCTTTCCTGCCATGACGACAAAAGCCATCACCGCTGCTCTTAATATGGAAGCCTCCATACCCGTGATGAGAATATAGATAAATATGAAAGGAACAGCCACAATCGCTCCGGCTCTCCGGTGAAACCCCAGCATTCTGAACATCCACAGCAACGGCATCAGCAGAAACGCCAGGTTTGCTCCTGAAACTGCCATAATATGCGTAAGTCCCGCAGCACTGAATGCATCCTCCATCGTATCGGTGAGATTTTCCCTATACCCTGTCAGCATGGCTGCCATTAACGCAGCCTTCTCATGGGACAGGTTTTTTTCGAGAGACGAGAGGATTCGCTGTCGGATTCCATATCCAAACCGAAGCAACGGAAGGTTCTTCGCTGGACTTATCCACTGCACCGAATCGATGCTCACCGACATGACAGCCGGGATCTTTTTTGCATACAACCAGCTTTGGGAATTAAACCCGCCGGGGTTTCTCGATGCAGACGGTTTTTCCAGCCCGCCAGAAATGATGAGCCTTGTGCCCGGTGAAAAATCATGGTTTTCATTGGTTCCATAAATATTGATTCGAATTTTTCGGTCAATCGGGATCTGTTCATCCCCCATCTCCATTGTCTGTGTGAAAAATTCAAAGGTGGTACGATCATCGCTGACGGTACAGGCGCTGACAATATACCCCTCTGCCTTTACATGCGCTTCATAACATGGCACTACAGGACGGGGTAACACCGTATACTGAAGGGCATAATTGAGATAACCACATATAAAACAAATTGCCCATAAAAAAATATTCCTCACCCATAAGAGCTTCTTTTTCATACCATAGCAGTAAAGAAGGAGCATCAGCAAGAAAAGAACCATTGCAAAGAAACCCTGTCGGATATACCAGGCAGTGAGAATGCCTGTTCCAAATGCAATTGCCATATGTAGTGCAGGTCTTTTGATCATGGCATGAGCACCTTTTCGAAAATATAAACGGTGTTTGTCTTACCTTGAGCCAGCCTGATGCAGCGAAACCCGAGGCTCTTCCAAAACAGCTTCCCTGTATGGTTTTCTGCCGATATCGAAATGAAAACCTTCGACACGTGAAAATGTCTGCGTGCATAATCCGCTAAAAGGTTGAAGGCATGAGTTCCATAATGCTTACGTTGCCAGGCTGTATCGATTAAAAGAGTGCGCACCCACAGCACCGGTTCCCCAGTGCTCATGAAGTCTCCTGCTATCAGTCCAATACAAGTATCCTTTTCGGCAGGATAAATCCCCTGAACAAAACCAGAACCTTTGTCGCGCAAAGACATGAGCTCTTCAAGGCTCTTTCCCCCTGTTGCAAGACCATAGGAATCAACCTGACGATACCAAAGGTTAACTATAGAAGCGTTTCCTTGAGTGACCGGGCTTAGTTTTACAGCTTCTCCTGAAATGTAAAAATCCATATAACTAATCTTCCAAACTTCTTTTCATAACTGCGGGAATATACCAGGATGCAAACCCCTGATAAGGGTTCCAATAAATTGCGTTCTTTTCTCCGCGGATGTGTTTTTTAAATAAAATGGCCTGTTGGTTGCGATACAGTGGGAAAAAATATGAGTTCTCATTCCCATACCCCAGCTCCCTCCGCATACGTTCCTGGGTTTCTTCCAGAGACTCCCATGGTTTTAATTCTTCGGTAATCGGGGTCAAATCATAATTTCCGCTCCGAATGACTCGTTTCACGTCTCCAGTCCTTATCGTTGTGGCTTTTACCCCAGCATCTGCAAGAATATTCACAAGAAAATTTGCCATATGGAGCTTTTGTATCTCCTTCTCCGGCACAACAATCGATACTGTCTTCAAAGGCACGCCTCCCCATATGAATGTATCTTGAAGCTCATTCCAAACCAGCCCCGATTCAATCAAAGCCTGCCTGAACCCTTCCTTGTCAATAGGGCTTTCATTGTATTCATCGAAATACTGAACCTGCCCCAGATTCATGTCTTTCAGCCGGAAAGATATATATCTGAACAGGGCATTCTGTCGCCTGGCTTGTCCGAATAAACCATTGGGGTTCACACATATGAAATTACCTTCATTGTTTGGGTAGACATGAAAATCCATATCCGTACGATACCGATACTTCGAAAAATCAACATTATTAATAAAAGCAGTATCGGTCTCATTATTCTGAAACGCATCCAGCATCTCTTCTTCCCGGTATACCTTAAACACTACCACATCAATGTATGGAGGGTGATCCTCCCACCACTTCTCAAACCGCCTGAGCTTCACCATGGACTCATCTATGGAATCCAACCGGTATGGACCTGTTCCTGAAACATACTCTGTGTTTTTGGCTTCCATCGTCTGCGGCAGAATTGGGAAAGTCAGTTTTTGTATAAAAACTGGATCCGGTGTTTTAAGCACCACTTCAAGCCGGTTACTGTTGACCACGTTTACTTCCAAAATATTATTAAACATCTCTGTATCATAAAATGGGCTGTCTGAATGCTCCAGGAGCGTCATAGAATGCTTTACATCATAAGCTGTCAGCTTTTGGTCATGGTGGAAAAACACATCCTGCTTCAGAGTAAAACCCCAAATCGTATTCTCCTGTTCGTCCCAGGACTGAACCAACAAGGGTTCAACGTGAGCTTCACTTGTCTGAACAAAAAGAGATTCAAACACAAAGAACGAGATATGATTGACATACCTGTCGCTGGTTTGATACGGGTTGAGAGTATCGACGGGCGTTACGGGTAGTGTCAGCGTTCCTCCCTGAACAGGCCCGCTGTCAACCAGCCTCGTCTCATTTCCTATGACTGGCGTAACAGAAGGTGTCTCTTCTCTTGGCATATTTTCACTGTAAGTTTCTTCGGTTCTGCAGCCTGCTAAAGATATAAGCATCACCAAAAGCACCATACATAGGATTATTCTTTTGTACCTGTACATATGACCTCATCCATCCATAAATTTACTAATGCTTAAGCCCCTTATCATGTTTCGCGCCGGCATATCGAGCCATCAAATTTAGCGTATCACACCCACTGCCAGGCCCACAAGTGTAAAAAAATACAATTTCCCGAGTCTGTTCGGGCTAGTAAAAATCGTCTCACTGTCTGGCTTCCATCATCAGAAGCGCTGCGCCGATACCGCTTCGTCCTTTGCTGCCTCGATGCGAGAAAAAAAGCTCTTTTTCACAAACCGTGCAACGGCAAATATCCTGAATATTGTTTTCAGCAAGTCCCTCGTCACTCAGGGTCTTTCTGATAATCCCACTTAAATTGATTTTCCATTTATCCCCTTCCCCTTGAGGCTCTATTTCATGCTGCATATTCGGGAAAGTCTGCGTAAACTGTTCATATACATCTCTTCTCACTTCAAAGCAGCACTTCCGTATATGGGGCCCAAGAGCGGCAAGAATATTCTCCGGTTTACAACCAAAGGATTCTTTCATGATCCGGACAGCTTTACCGGTTATATTCAATAACGTACTCCGCCACCCCGAATGCACAAGTCCGATGACATTTTTCACCGGATCGTACAGATATACCGGTGTACAGTCGGCATGGAAAGTAACCAGTGCAATCCCCTGTACCGCTGTGATAAGACCGTCTGTATCCCCGATATCACTTTTTTTGAGTAGTCCCATGCCACAATGGCGTTGTTCTACAACCCTGACGGTTGAACCATGAACCTGGCTCGACAAAACCATCTGTTCCATGGGAATGTTTAGGTCTTCGGAAATGCGACGGTAGTTCTCCAAGACATGCTCTGTGATGTCGGCTTTTTGAAAACTCATGTTCAGTGTCTCATAAGGAGGAGCACTCACCCCACCGTGCCGGGTTGTGAAGACTGCTTTTATTCTCTTTTTATTCTCTAACGGTACAGAAACCCACATCGGGTTGTTTGCATGGAATCTCAACTATAACCTCCGATTGCTGGATTTTGCACAGCATTCCAGCCCACATTGGGCACCGGATTATCTGATGATTTTAGATTATCATACCCATGCCAAACTCACAAGGGGTAACAGACCAACAGACAAGGGGGCAGGGATCAGTCCACTCCCTGCCACCTTGTCTGCTGGTCTTTATGGTTACGATAATACAGGCTGAAGTTGTACTCCCTCCAAAGCAGCCTCGATTGCAGGAATAAACAGATCCATCAGGCATATCAGGGAGTTTTCTTTTTGGGTTGGGGCATCCTGCCTGTATGGAACAAAATACATATTTTTAACATTATGTAGAATGCCGATATTCTTTCCGTTTGAGCCCAGTCCATCATTCGTAGCGATCCCCACAAGGACTGGCTTATTGTTTCGCAGCTGAGCTTTTACTGCCATCGTTACAGCGGTGTCGGTAATACCATTGGCAAGCTTGGCAATCGTATTTCCGGTACACGGCAGAACTGTCATAATGTCCAGAAAGTTTTTAGGACCGATAGGTTCTGCTTCAACAATGGATGTCATGCAATTTCTGCCCGCGATCGACTCGATTCGGTTTCTGAAGTATTGTGCTGTCCCGAAGCGGGTATCGGATACCTTTACAATATTGGACAGCACGGGAAATATTTCCGCTCCCAGTGAGGCTAGCTTTTCCATTTGCACCAGAGCTTCATCCAGTGTGCAAAAGGAACCCGTCAAACCAAAACCTATTTTTTTTCCCGCAACACTCACTTCTTTTCGCCTCCTTCCAACAGGACGTTATCTATGGTCTTCTTAATTATTTCAGCTGCTGTCAGTGGTGCGGTTTTCCCTGGAAGGCTTAAAGCCCAGTCGGTTTTTATCCCCAATTTCTTTGCGTATTCAAAATCGATCCCTCCCGGACGGGAAGCCAAATCCAAAAGATAACAATCAAGGTGGATTTTGTTCAGAATGTCCGATGTGATTAGTTGAAACGGTACCGTATTGACGATCACGTTCATGTCTGTAACATAGCGCTCAAGATCTTGCAGGCGTACGGGTTTGTAACCGGAAACTTCAATCCAGCTCAGGTCGGAATGATTTCTGGCTTCCACCCAGACATCCGCACCAAAGCCTGACAAAATTCCAGCCAGAACCTTTCCAATCCTGCCATAACCCAGGATTAATATTTTGCTGCTGTGGATGGTTCTTGGAATTGATTTGATGATCAGCTCCACTGCCCCCTCGGCAGCTGGAACAGCATTCAGGATTGCCATTTCTTCCCGATCCAGTAAGTCAACACATCGAATTTTCTTATTCTCGAGGCTTTCTCTGACATCCTTATCTATTTTTCCTGCTATAAACAACGTTCTGGCGGGTATCATGTTAACCAGCGTTTGAACAGGAAGAGATTCCTCCGAAAAGGGCATATTGACAAGACCGCCAGCTGTGGTCAGTGGAATCCCGCAGATGATGATATCTGTATTGGCTATCATCTGTGATAAATCTACGTTTTTATTTCTGGAAATTTTCTTATCAAGTCCATATATCTCAACCCTGTAATATTCCTTTTTCAATAATTCAGCCAGATAAATACTGCGCAAATCCCCACCGATGACAAGGTACTTTGGTTTTTGCATTCAAATACCCCCTGCAATCATATTTTTGTTTACACTCTGCGTATATTTCATCGTATGTATTGCAGGGGGTTCAAGTGCTTGTTTCCCTTATTTTTTAAAACTTGACCATACGGCTCGGGGACAGGCCTTTCCGGGTTGGGTTCAGAACTGGATATGCTCGAGCAATTTGGGATCAAAATCGATATCACCGATCGCCGAAATTCCCATAAGTTCAGGCCTGAAAACATATTTTATGATTTCAGAAATGCTTTCCAGCGAAACCCTTTCGATGCTTTCAAGAACCTCATCCGGTGTCCTGATTCGCCTCATCATCAACTGGGATTTTCCCATACTGTTCATTCTGCTGCTGGTACTGTCCAGACCCAGTATATAATTTCCCTTCAATTGATTTTTCGCTTTTTCAACATCATATTCGGTAAGAGTTTCTTGGGTTAAAGTTACAATCTCGTTCTGTATGTGACGTATAACCTCACCATACTGCTGAGGGCTTGACGCAGCATATATCGTGAACATACCTACATCCCTGTAGGAAGTTGGGTAGGAATAAATCGAATAGGCAAGTCCCAGCTCTTCCCTCACCTTTTGAAACAATCTGGAGCTCATTCCGCCTCCAAAAATGTTGTTCAAGGCCAACAGAGAATACATACTTTCCTCTCCATGCTTCACGCCTCTAAACCCCAGGCACATATGAACCTGCTCGGTATCCTTTCGTTTCACCTTCATGCTCTTGTTGAACCATGGCTTGTATGCCTGGATTGTGCGGTTACTGTTCGACTTCCAGCCACTAAAATATTTTTGGACCAGATCAATCAGCTTCTGCTCATCAAAATTTCCAGCAACAGAGATTATACTGTTTTCAGGGACATAATAATTGCGCATATGTTCGAGGATATCTGCCCTTTGAATACCTGAAACAGACTGGTAACTACCGAGGATCGGATATCCAAGAGAATTCCCGCTCCACACCTCTTCTGTAAGCATGTCATGAACCATTTCCTCGGGGTAGTCCTCATACATACTGACCTCTTCGGCAATAACCCTTTTCTCGGTCTCGATGTGTGCTGGTTCGTATGTGGAGCAAAAGAGCATGTCAGCGATGATTTCTATGGCAGTTTCCAGATCTTCATCAAGGGTTTTCGTATACACGCAGGTACATTCCTTACCGGTAAAGGCATTGATCTGTCCTCCGACATTATCGATGGCCATGGCAATATCTTTTGCTGTCCTCGTTTCGGTCCCCTTAAAAAGCATATGTTCAATTAAATGAGAGATCCCATTTAACTCTGGGGTTTCATATCGGGAACCGCTTCCAACCCAAAGCCCGAAAGAAACCGAACGTACATAGGGTAGTTTTTCATAAACAAGAGACAGGCCGTTTTCCATTATATGTTCCTGATACATTCTTTCTCCTCCCGTTTTTTCTCCGTCTGAAAATCAATGACCGCTTGCATGAATTGTACGCCAAAACGCAGGCGCTGAAAAAAAATATATCCACATACAAATTTCGTGGCATTGTTATTCAGGAAAAATGATCGGATAAAAACGGTTATTTCTGCACAATTTTGTTACTAATTTATGTGATATTATATCATCCAGCGTAACAAGGTGCAATCAAAGATGACATACGATATGGTTACTGTTCACATCACGTTTCCTTCTATTGAACATCCATCTCTCATCAGACACCTCTGAACAGTAACACGATATGTGAACAGTTAAAAAACACATATATAAAACAACTTGTTAATGATAGCACAATATGGTAATGTGGAAAGAGGGGGGTAAAAGCCGGCAAGTATAATTCGAGGAGGGTGATAACATTATGGATAGTGAATTGAAAATCAAAATGTATTCTTTTACAATTGATTGCAAGGACCCGAATGAATTGGCAAAATTCTATGCAGCTTTGCTCAAGTGGGAAATCGCATTCATTGACGAAGAATGGGCATGTGTTTATGCTCCAGGAACCAAACAGGGAGCATATCCTGGTATACTGTTTCAACGGAATCTTGAGTATAACCCGCCTGTATGGCCGGATGAACCGGATGCACAACAGCAAATGGCACATTTGGATTTTGTCGTTAATGATTTGGAAAAAGCGGTCCAGCATGCAATCCATTGTGGTGCGAAAATCTCAGATAAGCAATTTTCCAAAGATTGTAAAGTTATGTTTGATCCTGCCGGGCATCCTTTCTGCTTATGTCTGATGGAATCGATTTTTTAGAAAGGTATCGTAATATTTTTTGTTTTCGCCAAAATTTTTATATCGCCTAAAGTTCAATCTCCTTGGCGTTGTTCGCCGCGCCATTGCTGCTGCCCGACAGAATTCAGCAAGTCATTCTCATTTTTTATATTCAATTCAACCATATGCCGGTACTGCCCGTTCATATTCATCAGGCTTTCATGATCTCCTTCCTCTACGATCCTGCCCTGATGGATAACATAGATACGGTTCACATTTCGGATGGTTGACAGGCGATGAGCGATGAGAATGGAAGTCCTGCCTGAGGTTACTTGCTTCATGGATTTTTGGATCATTTCTTCGGTTTCGGTATCAATACTGGCGGTAGCCTCATCCAGAATCAATACTGAAGGGTTCGCTGCTACAGCACGAGCAAAGGAGAGAAGCTGGCGCTGACCAGCTGAAAAGGTACAGCCTCTCTCCTTAACCTCTGTGTACAATCCATTCGGAAGAGATTCCACAAAAGAGTCAACACAAGCCATTTCGATCGCCCGGTAAATATCTTCATCGGTCATTTCGGCAAGATTCAACCGGATATTTGAAGCGATGTCTCCGGTGAACAAAAACACATCCTGAAGCACTACGGCTATTTTGCTTCTTAAATCAGATAGTCTGAAGTCTTTAATGTTCTTCCCATCAATGAGAATTTCTCCTTTTTGAATATCATAAAATCGTGCCATCAGGCTAATAATCGTTGATTTTCCTGAGCCTGTAGGACCAACAAATGCAACCGTTTCCCCCGGCTTGATATGAAAGCTGACATCCTTTAGAACCCAGTTTTCATCCTTATAGGCGAACCATACATTCTTAAATTCAATCTCTCCACGGATATGACCACACGAAATCCCAGACTGCAGGTCTTCCACCTTGTCGTCCATATCCATGATTTCAAAGATTCTTTCTGACGATACGACCGCAGACTGAAGCCCGGTATATTTATCTGCAACTTCGTTAATGGGCTGAAAGAATTCCCGAATATAGGATATAAAGGCATATAAAACGCCATATTCAAGGGTCCCGCCCAATACATCCCCCGCACAAACCCAAACCAGAGCTGAGATCGTAAGGTTGTTGATAATCTGCACAATCGGACGCCCCAGACTGTTCAGGATAACCTCCCGTAAGCTTGATTTGAAGTAGCCTTTTTCAATTTCATCATATTCATCATACTTTTGCTTTTCCCGGCTAAATATCTGCACGATTTTCATTCCGGTGATGTTTTCGGCCAGGAACCCATTAAGCCGGCCTATCATCATCTTCATGCGAATGAAATTCTTCCGGGCAGCCTTGCGGTAAAGTACAGCAATCAGAGCGATCAATGGAACCGTACTCACTCCTACAATGGCAAGCTTCGTGTTCATCGAAAACATCACATAAATGATTCCTGCGATCATCACCACATCACGGAAAAGATTTACAAGCACTCCCGAAAACAGCTCATTCAATGACTCCACATCGTTTGTCACACGTGTTAGAAGTCTTCCCGAGGAATACCGGTCAAAAAAGGACATGGACATTCTTTGAATTTTGTTAAACAACTCTGTTCGCATCCTGTGCATGATCTTTTGTCCAACCGAATTCAGAAGGATACTTTGCGTGTAGTTTAAAACGGCACCACCCAAGATCAGCCCAAAAAAGGTAAAACCCAACCGGTAGATCGCCTTCTGATCCAAAAACCCGGGAACCAGATAGTCATCAATGATCTGCTGTAAAATGACAGGCTTTATTACAATCACTGCATTGATAAGAAAAGCAATGATGACAGCCAGCGCAAGCGCAGGGATATGGGGGATGAAATAAGCCAAAAGACGCCCAACTTTTGCTTTTTTCCGATATAAATCTTCAGAATGGTCCGCTCTGTTTATGTCCATCAAGCCAAATCCTCCAGCTTACCTTTTTTCTCTGTCTGTGACAAATAAAGTCTGTAATAGGAGCCTTTCAGCTTCATCAGTTCTTCATGGGTTCCCTGTTCAATAATCGCTCCGCCGTCCATTAAGATGACGTTATCTGCGTGCATAACCGTAGAAACACGATGTGAAATAATAATCCCTGTCCTGTTTTTCAATACGGTTTTTATATTGCCAAGAATCTCCGATTCTGTCTGTGTGTCCACCGCAGACAGGCTGTCATCCAGAATCAGAATGGAGGGATTTTTAACAAGTGCACGAGCAATGGATACCCTCTGCCGCTGTCCGCCCGACAAGGTAACGCCCCGTTCTCCAACAACCGTATTAAAGCCTTCCGGAAATTCCAGTATATTGTCATATACACCCGACATCCTCGCCGCCTGTTCAATTTCTGCCTCATCAATCCCACCTTGGTAGAAGCTGATATTCTCGCCGATGGTTGCAGAAAACAGAAAATTTTCCTGCGGAACGAAACCGATCTTCTCCCGTAAGACTTCCAGGGATATGGTGTTGATGTCCATGCCGTTCAAAAAAATTCTTCCGTTTTCTATGGGAAAAAGCCGCAACAGCAGATTCGCTAAAGTCGTTTTTCCAGCTCCGGTTTTTCCGATCACGCCCAAAGTAGAACCCGAAGGTATGGTAAGGTTGATATTGCGCAAAGCGGGGGCTGATTCCTGAGGATATGTAAACGTAAGATTCTTAACCTGGATTTCATATCCTTCCTCTTCCCGCAGAGGCTTCTTCCCTTCAGGGATATCACTTTTTTCCCGGAAAATATCATCCAGCCGTTTTGCTGATGCCGCGCCTCTTTGCCATACTTCAATGATTCTGCTGATATTCCTCACAGGGCCCATAATGGTTGCCATGTATGTATTAAAGGCAATAAAATCGCCCAGGGATATCTCACCGGATATTACCATTCTGCTGCCATACAGAATAAATGCAAGAAAGCTGACACTAAAGCAAATTTCTGTTACCGGCCCCAGCGCTCCAGAAACCCTGACCATTTTCATGTAGGTCTTGGCGTTCTCTTTACTTAGCTTATCAAATGTGTCCATCTCAGGTTTTTCCTGGGCAAAGGCTTTTATCACCCGTATCCCCATAATATTCTCCTGTACTTTTTCCGAGATCGACGCAAAAGCCTCCTGCACCTTTCGAAACCGTGTTCGAAGAGTTTTCCGAAGTAAAACTGTAACCAAGATAACAACTGGCACAGGAGCAAGGGCCATCAGTGTCAGCGTCGGGTTTATCGATTCAGCCATATAATAGATGGAAATGGAATTTACAAGCACTCCTTCTATGGCTGCAACAAAACCAAATCCGAAGACCCGCCGGATTGCGTTGATGTCATTGATGGCATAAGCGATTAAATCTCCTGTCCGGTGATTATGGTAAAAAGAAACAGGAAGGGTTTGCATGTGGGCAAAGAGCTTTCTTCGGATATAGCTTTCAACATGACGGCAATTTCCAACAAGAAAATATCGCCAGCAAAACCGTAGAGAAAAAGCCAGGACCGAAAGCAACAGCATCCAAATCAACTGGCTTCGGATTCCAGCTATGGTTTCCTGCCCATAATTGAGCATATCTGTAATATTGCCCAGAACTTTTGGAATCTGAAGTGAAACTATCGATGTGACGATCAGAATACAAATTCCAGCAATATAACTGAGTAAACGTTCCTTTATGAAATCCAGCAGAATTTTTTTTATCAGCATAACCTCACCGCGATGTCAATCAAACATGCAAGCCAAGCTTGTTCATGGAATATGCATATACAATTCAAAAC
>JAAYKJ010000093.1 GCA_012522505.1 Clostridiaceae bacterium | reverse complement strand
GGGAATATGCGCTGATTGGTGATGGCGTGGTTATTGGAAATTCAACGGAAGTTAAAAACTCAATACTATTTAATAAAGCACAGGTTCCCCATTTCAATTATATTGGGGATTCGGTTCTTGGATATGGCGCTCATCTTGGGGCAGGGGTGATCATTTCGAACCTGAAATCCAGCAAGGAACAGGTCAAGGTCAAAGACGGGGACAATTGCATTGATACCGGCTTGCGTAAATTTGGAGCAATTGTAGGGGATAATGCCGAAGTAGGATGCAATTCCGTTCTGTTTCCTGGTTCCGTCATCGGAAGAAACAGCATTGTGTATCCGTTAACGGCAGTCAGAGGAGTTGTACCGGAAAACCATATATTAAAGAATAATGGTGAAATAGTACCCAGAAAATAATATCACTTGTAACCCGTATACGTATTGGCCTCTTAAGCCATTTTCGACTACTTTTTCTTTTGTAACAGTACGCGACAGGGAATGGGGTTGTTACAGCATTTCATGCTCAAAACCCCATAACCTTGTTATCCGGTAGTGGGTTCAAAGAACTCTGAGCCCTTCGAAATATCTTCCGGTGCAAGGGCAGTTCTGAGGGTTCAGGTGTTTGTCGGCTTTCCCAAACCAGCGGAAAGCCGAGCGGATCAATGATGGAACAACCTGATTCCTGTAAAAACCATTGCCATTCCATACCTGTTGCAGCATTCTATCACCAGGTCATCTCGGACCGAGCCACCCGGTTGAACGATATATTTGGCTCCACTTTTATAGGCCCTTTCGATATTGTCTGGAAATGGGAAGAACGCATCTGAGCCAAGGGTTACATTCTGCATCCTGCTAAGCCATGATTTCTTTGCCTCTTTGGTGAATATTTCAGGTTTGGTCTTGAAAATCTTTTGCCATTCACCTTCTCGAAGTACGTCCTCATATTCCTCACCGATATATATGTCAATTGCATTATCACGCTCTGCTCTTCCCAGAGAATCAACGAAACTGAGCCCCAGGACCTGTGGAGACTGGCGAAGAAACCAGTTGTCAGCCTTGCTGCCCGCAAGCCTGGTACAGTGAATCCTGGACTGCTGCCCAGCGCCGATTCCGATTGCCTGCCCGTCCTTGACATAACAAACTGAGTTTGACTGTGTATACTTTAGCGTGATCAATGCGATTTTCATATCGACCAGAGCATTTTCAGGGATATCTTTATTCGTGGTTACGATGTTGGATAAAAGCATGTCATTGATATCAAGATCATTTCGGCCTTGCTCAAAAGTGATCCCAAATACCTGCTTTGTTTCAATCGGATCTGGAGCGTACCCGGGGTCGATGCGGATTACATTGTAATTACCATTTTTCTTTGATTTCAAGACCTCAAGAGCTTCATCAGTATAGCCAGGGGCGATAATACCATCGGAAACCTCCCGCTTTATAAGATTGGCCGTATCGAGGTCACACACATCGGATAATGCAATAAAATCCCCGAATGAAGACATTCTATCCGCACCTCTGGCCCTGGCATATGCACATGCAAGCGGGGATAATTCTCCAAGGTCGTCCACCCAGTAGATCCTCGAGAGGGTGTTGGAAAGCGGGAGGCCCACAGCAGCACCTGCAGGTGATACATGCTTGAAGGATGTTGCCGATGGAAGGCCGGTAGCCTCCTTTAGTTCCTTAACCAACTGCCATCCATTGAATGCATCCAGAAAATTGATGTAACCTGGTTTCCCGTTTAGTACGGTAACAGGAAGCTTACTTCGGTCATTCATAAAGATCCTTGACGGCTTCTGATTGGGGTTACAACCATATTTTAGTTCTATCTCTTTCATATCGCACCTCTTTTCCGTTACTTGTTTTTGTTAACGATTTTTGTTTCATATTTGCCCGAAGCGATGTCAATAAACCTTACAAACAATGATATTTTGTTATCCTCATTCAGGTTATTCCATACCATATCGGTAAAAGCACTGATGTCGTTTGGAATATCGACAAGTTTGGGTTCACCTTCGAAACTGGGCAGAGGATCTCCGTCATGCATATAGGTGTGGATGAAATGCCCCTCGCCGGCAAATGGGTTTTCATAAGCAAATGTAAAGCGGCAGCAGGCAGCCGGGTTGCCGTTGGCTGCTTTTAGAATTGATAGTGCATAGTTGTATTTTCCGTTTTCAATATGCATGATGCCGCTGATGCGGGGCGTGTAGTTCGGGCTGTCCGGCTCGAACTCACGGCAACGTAAAGACTGTTCGAAGGTAAGCTGGTTGTCCATTCCTGAATAGATTGTGTCTGTCTGGTCGCCATTTGTTACGATGGTTTTGTTTCCAAGGACTTTTACAGGAGCGTAGATAATCAAACTTGGATCGGTTAGTTTGGATGGATCAAACGCCTGTGTGCGAATGCCTTGTCCGTCTTCAATAAATATCCTGTTCCTGCTGTTTGGGCTTCTTCCCATGATGAAGTAGGCTGCCACAGCCTTACTTCCGTCTTTTGACCTGCCAAGGACAATTCCTCGGCCAGGGTACGTATTTGATTTGAGTTCCTGTTCAAGCGATAGCCTTTTCACTTTGATAACCTCCCGTAGAAATGGTTTCTGAAATAAAAAACGCCTGGACAAACCTTTCATGTTTGCCCAGACGGTCGGCTTCGAATCCTGTGCGCTCCCTGCAGGTAACCCTGCCACATCTGCTGTTCAGATGCTTTCCGTCAGTCGCGCAGCCTCTTATGGATAGAATATACGATTCAATTGTTTTTTTCAAGCTTTTTTCCTAAAAATGAGTTGAGGTATTGAACAGTAACAACATGCCCTCGGGAATTTGTCAATTTCTGATGAATGGTGACGAAATTGTGTACAAATCTCAGAACCATTGTGAGTACTGGGTTTGGATATTTTGCATAAAAAATCGCCAGTTTTTCAGGTTGACACTATATCTTGTATTGTGATAGTATAATTGCATCAATATATAGTTGATTTTGGGAGGCGGAGTAATGATAGAGAAGATACGAAAGAGAGACGGAAGTGTTGAGAAATTTGCTCCCGAGAAAATCAGTTCAGCGATCTTTAAGGCCGCAGTAGCCTGCGGAGGAAAAGATTTTAACACGGCACAGAAGCTATGCGATGAAGTCATCCGGCTTGCAAATGAAAAATTCAAGAATCATATTCCAGAAGTTGAACAAATCCAAGACCTCGTTGAATACGTTCTAATCGAAAATGGACATGCCCAAACTGCTAAAGCATACATACTATATCGTGAAAAAAGAAAAAGCGCCCGAGAGATGAATGCGTTAATCGGGGCCACGATTAACATGTTTACAGATTATTTGGGGGATAATGACTGGCGGATCAGCGAAAACGCCAATGCTCAGAAAAGCGTAAATGGTCTAAACAATTATGTTCGCGAAGCGTTTACAAAAAAATACTGGCTTCATGAGGTTTATCCCGTTGAAGTGCGCAAAGCCCATGAAAATGGAGACTGTCATATCCATGACCTTGGCTTCTTCGGGCCTTATTGTGCTGGATGGGATATTCGTCAGGTTCTGATGGACGGTTTTGGAGGTGTGCCCGGCAAGGTTGAGAGTAAACCACCAAAACATTTGCGAAGTCTTCTTGGCCAGATCGTCAATTATACCTTCAGCACGCAGGGCGAAACAGCCGGGGCGCAGGCATGGTCTTCATTTGATACATATTGCGCTCCCTTTATACGCTATGACAACATGAACTATGATCAGGTCAAGCAATGTATCCAGGAATTCATTTTCAATATTAACGTTCCAACAAGGGTAGGTTTTCAATGCCCCTTTTCCAACCTAACCTTTGATATAAAGGTACCTAAAACACTTAAGGATGAGCCCGTTATATCCGGTGGGCAGTATACCAATGACAAATACGGCGATTTTCAGGCAGAAATGGATCTTTTCAACAAGGCATTCTGCGAAGTCATGCTGGAGGGGGATTCCAAAGGCAGAGTCTTTACGTTCCCCATTCCAACCATCAACATTACCCGTGATTTCGATTGGAATAGTCCTGCAGTCGAAGCATTCATGAAAATAACGTGCAAATATGGGATTCCGTATTTTGCGAACTATGTAAATTCCGACTTATCGCCTGAAGATGCGGTATCAATGTGCTGCCGTCTGCGCCTTGATGTTGGCCAGTTGCGCAAGAGAGGCGGAGGATTGTTCGGCAGCAATCCATTAACCGGATCAATTGGTGTTTTCACCATTAATCTTTCCCGAATTGGATATTTGAGCAGTACCAAGGAAGAATTCAAGAATCGTCTTTATCATGTGGCATCTATCGGGAAAACTTCCCTTGAAATCAAAAGAAAAATAATTGAGCAACAGTCGGAAAAGGGGCTTTATCCTTATACTACATATTTGTTGCGTCATGTTAAGGAAAGAACAGGGCAATATTGGTATAACCATTTCAACACCATTGGTGTTATCGGCATGAATGAAGCATTGGTAAACTTTATGGGGAAAGACATTACCACCCCCGAAGGACAAGCCTTTGCTGTTGAAATGATGAAATATCTCAGAGATGTCATGGTTGAATTTCAAAAGGAAACCGGAAACTTCTATAACCTTGAAGCCACACCGGCTGAGGGAGCATCCTATCGCTTGGCCAGCATGGACAAACAGCGATACCCGGATATTTACACAGCTGGAGAGGATGTACCTTATTACACGAATTCAACGCAGCTGCCTGTAGGCTTCACAGATGATATCTTTGAAGTGATGGAATTGCAGGATGAGCTTCAGTCCCTGTATACAGGTGGCACTGTTCAGCATTTGTATCTGGGCGAAAGCATCCAGGAAGTGGAAGTGTGCAAGAATGTTATCAAGCGCTGCTTCGAAAATTACAAGATGCCTTACATTTCCATCACTCCAACTTTCTCAATCTGCAATAATCATGGGTACATCAGTGGTGAACACTTCACATGCCCTCAATGCGGCGGAAAAACTGAGGTATGGTCAAGGGTTACTGGCTATTTAAGGCCTGTATCCAACTATAACAAAGGTAAAAAGGAAGAATACACCAATCGCCGCAAGTTTGTCATAAAGGATAAAGTATCGTAAGTCACAAATGACATTGGAGGCGCTAAAGATGAAAATCACCGGAATTGTTAAGCAATCCCTGGTGGATTATCCGGGTAAAATTGCAGCAGCTGTGTTTACACAGGGTTGCAATATGAACTGTGTGTTTTGCCATAACCGCTGTCTGGTAGGACAACGTGAAAGCAACCCGACGCAGGATGAAGACGCTTTTTTCTCCTTCCTGAAAAAGCGAAAAAAGTTTCTCGATGGCGTTGTGGTTTCGGGTGGAGAGCCTACGCTGCAGACCGATCTGGCAGAGTTTATGGCAAGAGTAAAAGACATGGGATACCTGGTTAAACTGGATACAAATGGAACCCGCCCGGGGGTCATTGAAAAACTGCTCGATAAGGAATTGGTTGATTATATCGCAATGGATGTTAAGGCACCTATGAAAAAGTACCGTGAAATCTGCCGTTCCAGAGTTGACCAACAAGCTATTTTGGAGAGCATCTCTATTATTCGGGGTAGTGATGTAGATTACGAATTCAGAACAACCTTCTGTCCCCAGTTGACCGATACCGACATCATGGAAATCGGAGAGCTGGTTGCGGGGGCCAGAAAGTATGTTTTGCAACAGTATCGTCAGACCGATGCCGAGTATGGGGGATACGCCGGAAAAGCTGCAGCCGTTCAGCTTCAAGATGAAACCACCTACCAAATCAGGAGTTATGTTTCGGTTTTCCAGGTACGGGGAGAGATCGAAATACATGCCGTGGCCGTGTAGGAAGTATGAATGGCTCATTCAGAGCCCTTTGCGCAATGCCAGGGATCAGATCCTATCGCACAGCTCTGGCAGGCAGATTTTTACTTGAATAAGCCTATGAAAAAATACTTTCAGCTGGAAAAAAGCTTCCGGCTGGCGTATAATGTACAGGAAAGAGCTAAGATTGCGGGCAATCCTTTCGGATTGTCCGCTCCCGTTTTTGT
>JAAYKJ010000092.1 GCA_012522505.1 Clostridiaceae bacterium | reverse complement strand
GAATCATTGCAGGGCTTGTTGGTGTAGTGTTATATAACTTCACGGAGAACATGCTTGAAATTCCGCTGATATCATCGTATTTCTGGATGGCTGTGGGAATCGTGATGTATCTGGGTTATGGCTGCTGCAATACCCAGCGGGAAGAACTGGCAGGCTAGACAATGCGGTCAAGTCAAACAAATCCACGGGACAGGCGCCTTGGCCAAACCGGTCGAGGGCCTGCCCATCATGGAAGTTTAGGCAGGTATGACAGGGTCAGATCCATCGCTTCTTTTACTTTCTCTTCAAGCTGCGGTTTCATTTTTTTCAATTCAACCTTGATTTCAGGTGCGTTCCGCCACACCTCATGTGTTTTCTTTATAAGTTCCTCCATGGAAAAGTTTTGATTCCATGCAACAAAAGGCTGATGTATGGATTCCATGAAATAGTCAATCTTGGGTTCATAGGCCAGGCCGACCATCGGAACACCCAGGGTCATGGCATAAATCAACGAATGCAGCCGCATGCCGATGACCAGCGATGTATTCGCTAGAATAGAAAGGGTTTCGTTCACCGTATACCGGTTTGACAGAATATAGCCCTTCTGCTTCATGTTTCTAAGGACTTTGCGAGCGTACCGTACATCTTCAGGGTGTTGCATCGGTACGAAAACCGGTACTGCATGAAAGTCTGTCACAATTTGATCCGCAAAGGATGCCAGAATTTTTTCGGAATGCTTTACTTTCTTCCATTTTCGCAGACACAGTGCGAATAATTTTTCTTCCAGCGGGATTCCGCAGATCTTAAGTATTTCCGCACCAACATTTGTATCACAGGATGAAAGAGCCAGTGCCGGATCTGCAGCAATTTTGGTAACAGGGAGGGTAACCCCCAGCGACTTAAGCTCTTCATATGCGTTGGGATCTCGAAGTGTGATTGCGTCCAGCCTGTTTAAAATACTGGAAGCGACCTTGCGGTTCATCTTTCCGGTTAATGGCCCTAATCCATTGGCAAGAAGAACCACATGAGCACCCTTCTTTAAGGCCAGGTGCAATATATATAGATAGTACCATAAAGAACGGTTGCTGGTATCATCCTGAATCAGTGTTCCACCGCCTGCGATAAAAACCCGTGTTCTGGACAAAAGTGCAGGGATGCGGAAAAGATTAAACCGATGGATTGCCTGAACACGGTACACGGTACGAGTTTCTGACGGGTCATTGGATAATACAACGGTAGAGAGGCCTCTTCGATGAATTTGCAGATGATCGACAAAGGACTTCAAAATCGCGTCGTCACCGCTGTTGCGATAGCCATAATACCCTAGGATGGCAATATCATGTACCTTGCCGTCCGCTAGAAATTGTCTCTCTTTTGCAAGAATGGTGTTGTAAATATTCAGCTGGGTATCGGTCATTGACTGTAGGGAAAAATGGTCCCGGGCTGTTTGATAAAGGTTTTCACCGATAATTTTTCTTTTTTCAGGGTTGTCGAGCAGGGTTAACAAATGCCCAGCCAGGGCATTGCTGTCACCCGGAGGATACAGGTAACCGTTCTCACCTTGAATGAAAAGATCTTCAAGCCCGCCCACTCTGCTGGAAACAGTTGCTTTTTTCATACGCGCACCTTCCAGAATGACATAAGGAAAGCTTTCGCTATAGGAAGCCAGTACGTTAATGTCTATATATTCAAAAAAAGAAAACGGTTCTTCTACCGTGCCGAGGAAAAACACATTATTTTGGATGCCCAGCTGGTCCACTCTTTTTTCCAGTGTTGCGCGCAGGTTGTTTTCATCAGGCCCGCCGATAAGAAACTTTGCGTTAGGGTGCTTCTTGACTACCTTTGCGGCTGCGTCCAGAAAAACCGAATGGCCCTTGATCGGATGGAGCCGGGCAAGAATTCCGATGGCAACATCGCCGGACTGAAGGGTTATTCCGTACTTCCTGCAAAACTCTGCACGTGGCATTAGATCAATGGGTTGATCGAAGGGAATACCATTATATACCGTTTGAATCCGATCGGCAGCAAACCCTCGCTTGATCAGCATATCCTTGAAATTTAGTGAAACCGCGATATAATAATCCACCAACCGTAAAGCAATGGTATTGATAAGGCCAAAAGTGTACATTTTCAGCACACTGTGCAAATAGTCGAGCCGGTAATCACTATGTACGGTTGAAACAACCGGAATACCTGTTTTCTTTTTAACAAAGACACCGATCATATTTGCTTTGGCGCCATGGGTGTGAAGAATATTATACTCACCGGTGAATACGATGTTTTGGATTGTACGAATATCCTTAAAAATATTTCCGGATCGGACGACCTCCACGTCAATTCCCATTTCTTCGGCGTCATCGGCAAAGGGGCCAGAGCGCAGACAGATCAATTTCACGCGGATATGGTTTTCAAGTTGTTTTACCAGCGACAGAACATGGGTTTTTGCGCCACCTACATCACCGCCGCCTATTAAATGCAATACCTTCATTTGTAACTCCTGAGTCCGGAAAAGTTATCCCCGGTATTATTTACCCTGCTAAAGGTTCGCTACAGAACCCAATTGCAATAATCAATTATAACGTATTTCATTGCAAGAATAAAGTACAGAATAATATTAACCAGAGCAGCAGCCCCGGATTCATAAAATAAAGGGAATGACATTTTTTGAAAAAAATACGGAGCTGTCAGCTCCGCGCATTAGAAAATCTTTTATAGTCATAAAAGAAAGGAGGTAAAAGTATGTTAAAAAGTATCAGTGTACATGCATATTATAAGATTTTTTGCCCATGCTGCACAAGTGACAAAATAAACATAATTATGACATGGGTAGGTACGATGTTTGTGTATTTTTTTGCTGGACGACAGATTTTCTTGGGTAGGGTTAGGTTTTGTTGCAGCTTCCTGCAGGTGACTCTGCAAGAAAAGCTGGTTATGCTATCAGGGAGGCTACCTTTGATTATTGATTGATGAAGCTTCTTCCTGTAAAATCTAAAGTGGGCTTCGCCACACCCCAATAAAGGAACTCACAGATGCAAAACAAGAAATTTCTTATTTTTTATTGATGTTTTGCATCAGTAAGTTACTAATTGGGGAGGGCAAAACACACGAGCCGTATGTCGGCTTATTGAATTTACGGTGGCAGGGAATAATAGAATCTGAAATGATACTGTTTATCCTTCCATCAGGAAAAGGATGAAGAAATGGATTTTTTAGAAAATGGTTTTTCTATGCAGGTCAATCAGATGTCTGCGTTGGCATTGGCTTTTGTTGGGGATTCGGTATTTGACCTGTTTATCAGAGGCCGGCTGGCCACGAGAAAGAAAGAATCTGCTCACCAATTGCACATGAAAGCCACACGCTATGTTAAAGCAGCTGCTCAAAGCAAAATTGCCACTGCACTTCAGGACAATCTGGATGAAGAAGAAAAGGCAGTTTTCCGCAGAGGCAGAAATGCGAAATCCTCAACCATGCCAAAGAACGCGAATATCATGGATTACCACCGCGCCACTGGGTTTGAGGCTGTTTTAGGCTATTTGTATCTGTTGGGAAGAAACGAACGACTCGTAGAGCTGCTGAAGATGGCAGCAGAAGTCATTGAATTGGAGGGAGAGGGCAGTAATGGCTCAAAAAAGGGATAGAAAAGCTCATGACAACAGAGATCTTCAGCAGACACAAGCCGAAGAAACAGGGAGATTGGAAGGGAAAAATACAATTCTTGAAGCGTTAAAGGCAAACCGTCCAGTGAACAGACTTTATCTGGAGAAAGACTCGAAGGATATGGTTATCGGAAGGATTTATGCAACCGCAAGAAAACAGGGAATCATTGTTTCTTTTTTAGAAAGGTCAAAACTGGACCAGATGTCCATGACAAGAAACCACCAGGGTGTAATTGCAGATGTTTCACCCTATGCCTATGTTGATGTACAGGATATCCTTATGAGAGCCCAGGATAAGGGGCAACCGCCTTTTATCATCATTCTTGACGGGATCACCGATCCAAACAATCTGGGTTCAATCATTCGGACAGCGGAATGTGCGGGTGTTCATGGCATCATCCTGCCGAAGCGTCGCGCTGCAAGCCTTTCTCCTGTCGTCGCCAAGGTTGCGGCTGGAGCAGCGGAGTATATGCCAATCGCCAGGGTCACAAACCTTACAAGAACCATAGAAGAACTGAAAAAAGCCGGGGTTTGGATTGTCGGAACGGAAATTCAGGCAGATACACCCTATGATGAACATGATTACCAAGGCGCTCTGGCTATCGTTATCGGCAGCGAAGGAGAGGGAATCAGCCGACTGGTGCGGGAGAGTTGTGATACTTTACTAAGGATCCCCATGTATGGCGAAATTAACTCCTTGAATGCTGCTGTAGCCTGTGGCCTAATCGCTTTTCAGGCTGCGCGGAAGCGTGAAAAGCTTTGTTGAGGTCTGGTGACTGTTCACACCCAATAAAAGCTAGCGGTGGCCCGGGTGATTTCAGAACTGGAACGCACCACAAGCCTCGATCCGCATGACTGGAGCCTGCGGATGGCGTGAGTTACCCTCGTGTGAACAGTAAAGAAGTCCGAACGGATCAGGGAGCTATCTCATAAAAGTCTTGAGGATTGACATAAAAAGAGATATACTTGATTTGGGTTTTTGGTTCCCGGGGAAGAAAAAGAACAGGATTGTAAACCGTTTTATCCGGTTTTACCCGGGTCGGCAACCATATATTGCTGAAAGGAACACAAAGTATGCCAGTAACTGTAGTCGGGTTTGTGTTGGGTCCATTACTCCTGTTGTTTGTAGCGGTATTTGTTCTCAGGGGAAAAGGGCGGCAGGGTTTATTGATCGGTTTTGCAGTTTTATTTTTCCTGACAGCGCTTTATCAACTGATTGTACCGATGGATGCAATTCGCGTTTATATACCGCAGGTTCTCTGGAAGTTAATAACCCTGGCAACCGTTGCTGTTCTTTTTGTTACAACGATGCGGGACAAGCAGTTTATCGTTTCATCCCTCATCTTTGTTCAGTCTGTTACACTTATCCTGGCTGAAACATTATTATCCCCTGACGAACCGACAGTTTTTCTACAGTTTCAGTATGAAGGAGGGTTGTTACTGGTTTCAGGTGCGTTTGCGCTGATGGCGTTACTTCCAGGAATTCTTTCACATTTACATAGATCATCCAGTTTGTCGAAATCACCCACCCGGAACAGAGCATTTTTCACCGGAATATTTTTGCTGATGGCTGCTTTTGCCGGAATTCTTTCGGCAAGAAGCATCACAGGCTTGTTTTTGTTCGGCCAGTGGGGGGTTCTTGCAGATAACTATTTTCAAAAAGCATTCGATCAGAACCGGCAAAATGCGAAATTTGTTCTGATACTTCAACAAAGCATGCTGACCATTTGGATTGGTGCATCGGTATATCTGAACCAGACGGCAGGCTCTCTTGCCATGGAGGATTTATCAGGGTTCGGGTCTGCCACAGGGCTGGTTATGATTCTTGTGCTTTTTATGGTTCTTGTAATGGGCAGAATGATCCCGGAAAAAGTTATGGCGAGGCAGTATTCTTCATATCCGACATCGATCAAAGGGCTATCTGTGATAATGTACTCCCTGCTCATTCCTTTCTCTGTTCTATTAAAATTCCGTCCGTTGTTCATCAACCTCGACAATAAACTGGCCGCGTCTGCTGTCTTCCTCGGAGGCATTCTGATGGCGGCCAACGCTTACTATGCAGGAGTATCTCAGCATAAGGAAGAGATTCTTTCTCACATGGTGCTGTTTGTTTCCGGCTGGGCCTTTGCAGCTGTTTTTACGGGTCTGGAAGGGATATTCTTTACCTTCTGTTATGTCATTGCCACCGCAGCATCCCTTCCTTTCCTTTTCGCGTGTGTTACGGTTAAGGATGACCTGGAAGAACCGGATCAATCGGGTAAGCGAAAGGGTATGGTAAAGCAGCTGTCCCTGTTTAAGGCCTTTGTGCTGCTGATGTTCCTGTTTGCTCCATTTTCTTCATCATTGCTCAAACTGGTTGTTGTACAGCTTATGGCCCAATATCCCCTTGCTATGCTGTTGGCTGTTGCAGGGCTTGTTTTCATGACTACTGTAGTTTTACGGTGGCTTCTGGATTTGCTCCGTGAAGGGATCACGCAGAACCCAGATGCGCGAAAACTATCGGTTTTTTTGAAGTGTGAACTGATGTTTCTTTTCGTAATAACGGTTGCGGTCAATCTGTTATCCGGCACGATTTACCGTTACCTTCAAAGTCAGTCTTTGCCAATGGGTGTTTGGCCTGCTGCAGATATTGAGAAATATGCGTCTTTACCGGGAATCGTACATTTGAATAAATTTGGCACAGGTGTTATCTTTCTTGTTATCAGTATAATTATCATGGGTGCCGTTTTCATCGTATACGAAATATACGGCAGGGAGAAAGTCCAAAAGACTGCAGAGGAAGTGCAGCCTTTCAAAGCTTATTCTCTGACCGCATGGCTTCCTTCCAATAACCGTATCTTTTTTTGGATACGTGCAGGATGGATAGCCACCATGATGCTTCTTGTGGGGGTGGCATTATCATGCTTCAAAGCTTAATATGGTTTTTGGTCATCATGATCGTTGTTCCGGTGCTTTATCTTATAGAAAACTTTATCCGTTCCATGATGCCAGGGTATAATAAGTCATACCTGTTGCAACCCATCTACAGGCTGATGAAATTGTTTGGGAAAAGGGGGATGAAAACCAACGATCCCGCTCACTGGTTTTCCATCGTCTCCTGTTGGTTTGCAATCTGTGCGTTGTTTTTCACCGTCAGGGGAGAGAATATTCTTTTTATCTTTACATCCCTCGTCATGATGGAGCTTTTTATACTGGCAGGGTCATGGAATGCTCGGGAACCGTTTGGCTCCATGGCGGCTCAAAGAGGAATTGCAAGGTTTTTTATCTGTGCATTTACCTTCATGGTATCCGCTGCTTCCTTGTATCAAGTTACGGGTACACTCAGCCTTAAGGAGATGATGGCATATTCCTGGATGCATTATCTATTGTTGAAACTTCCACTGGCTTTCCTTGCCATGATAGTGGTTCTGCTGATACGGGGAAGTCTGCTTTTCTTCGATTTCAATATCACCGGTAAAGCATTGAATATTCTTGATTCTGCTCTGTATACACCTTATAGTGGTTGGAGTCTTGGTATCACACAGATCACCCGATGGGTGGAAATAGGGGTATGGCTAAAACTGATATCGGTGTTTTTGCCATGGAAACCGTGGTTCTCTTTCACAGTATTAGCGATTTGCTATCTTGCATTTCTGCTGACAGACGGTTTTATCCCAAAAGCACGGTGGAAGAAGGTTGCCAGGAATGCGTTTCTCTGGGGCGGAGGAATGTCTGTGATGAACTTTATCTGGTTGTACTTGTTTTAGCATTTCTGTTTGAAGGCACCTCCTTGTACGTACCGGGCAGGAATTAAGAAATAGGGTTTCCCTAAGGAAAGACCTAGAAGGAGAAGGAGAGAGAACATGAGTTGGCTTTTAAATAATGGGTTGCGCTCCATATCGATATTGGTTGTCCAGGCTGGTGGGTGCAGAGGTTGTGCGCTGCAGTTTTCTATGGGCATGTCTTTGGAAAACGAAATCAAAGGCATTAGTGTTACAGGAAACCCAAAACATGCGGACGCGCTGCTTGTTACTGGGTGCATTAATGAAAAATCCAGGGAAGCCATCTTGCAGCTGTATGAACAGATGCCAGAACCTAAGGCTGTAATTGCTGCAGGGGCCTGTTCCTGTTCAGGAAGCCTGTTCCGCACATCCGAAAACAACTTATATACGACAGAAGATATTTTGCCAGTGGATGCCTGGATTCGGGGCTGTACGCCGGATATGCACGAAATGCTCGAAGCTGTGGTCCGAGCAATCGGAGCCAGCCTTGAGAAAGAAGGAAGCAGGAAAATATGATGAGAAAAAGTTGGAGCGAAAAACAAAGTAGTTCTCTGGCAGGGAAATGGTTTACCTTTAAATCCAGGGGATATAACCTGCTGATGATAAATGCCACTCAGGCCGAAAACAAGATTATACTGGAATATATCCTTGAAAAAGAAGGAGATATAGAAATTGTTAAAGCCAGTGTTCCGCCCAATTATGAGATCCCCTCGGTTGTTGAGGTATTCCCTCAGGGAGAACAAATGCAGCATGAAATCACACAACGGTATCCCATTTCTTTTTTTCCCCGAATGACGAAACACCCCGACAGTTCTGTGATTGAATGGGGGCCGTTCCATCCGTTGCTTCCAGAACCGGTTAAATTCAGGTTGGGATTGAAAGACGAAGTGATTGAAAGCACCTGTATAGAAACCGGGTATAATTACCGTGGTCTGGAAGAATCCTGTGCAGGGCGAAAAGCTGAGGAAGTATTGGAAATGTTGGAGAGAACCTCTGCAATGAATGGATTCTGCATGGGTCTTGCATTCGTGCATGCCCTTGAAAAAATGCATGGGGTGGATGTGCCGGAAAAAGCACGGTGGCTTAGGATGTTCCTGATGGAAATGACTTATTTGCATGCCAGCCTGCATAGTTTGAGCCACACAGCTCAAAGTCTGGGTTTGGCCGCCTGCAGTGCTCGGATATTTAAGCTTATTGGTTTGTATTGCGAAGCAGCTGCCTTAATAAGTGAACACCCTCAGTTTTCAGGGGTTTTGGAAGCGGGTGGCTTAAGCCGTGATATTACAATAGAGACGCTGTATACGGTAAATGCTATCATACAGGAAATGGAAGAAGATTTGAAGGATATTCGGGACCAATGGGAAGGTACTCCTTCAATCGCAAGAAGACTGAAAAAGAATGGAATTGTTGACGATCGTTCTGCCCGGCTGATGACCGGGAGGGCTGTCAGGGCAGCTGGTATTTCGAAGGATTTTCGAAAAGATTCCGTGTTACCGTGGTCAAAACTTTCTTATACCATCCCACAGGCTGCCGGCAGCAATTGCTTTGCACGAGTCATGCTAATGATGGAGGATGCGCTGCTGTCACTGGAACTGATTGACCAGATCGCAGAGGATATGCCCCATGGCGATGTAAAAAGCCCCTGCAGAATGGATGGCTCAGGGGAGGCTATTGTTCGTGAACCCGAAGCCTACGGTACACTGGCGCTCCTTGTACGACAGGATGAGGGCAGGCTACAGGAGCTGAAAATCAGAAGTGCTGCAGCCCTAAACTTTCCCTTTTTACCTCAGTGCCTTGAGGGTACAGAAATACATGATTTACCATTGGTAATATCGACGTTTGAATTGGACTTATCGTCTATGGAAAAATAGCAAAATATACTGATAGTAATGCTTTCAGGCTTTCATTTTGTATACAATAAACAAAACAGTATTCACAAAAACTTCGCTGTGTGTTATGATAATGCGTAGCAGGTTTGCTGGTTTATGCTTGCATTCCAAGTAATTCGGTTTGAATCGGATATCTCTGCAAAGAGCGCTTCCTGAAAAGGCGATTCAGCCTGAATTTACACGGATACTGAAATTTACCGGTATTCTTACGACAAAGCTGAACGGTATTTTATTTCCTCAGAAACAAATCAACTGGGTGATGTGATATAAGTCTGCATCTGCATAAAAATTTGGAAATACGAAACAACGTTTGGCTTTTTTGATTTGTACATTTATAGATTGGCACTAGCGAAATGAGGTGATAAGGTGTTAAAGATATTTCGTGGGGGTGTTAACACACCACACCGTAAAAACACTGAAGAATCGAAAACCCTGGTGATGGACATTCCTTCACGGGTCATCATTCCAATGGTCCAACATATTGGAGCCCCCTGTACACCAACGGTGAAAAAAGGTGACCTGGTAAAGGTTGGTCAGGTAATTGGGAATTCTGAAGCGTATGTTTCCGCACCGGTACACGCCAGTGTATCAGGAACGGTAACCAGAGTTGAGCCGATGCTTTATGCCAGTGGCAAACAGGTTATGTCTGTAGAAATACAAACGGACGGGAATCAGGATGTCGATGAGAACATTCAACCTCCGGTGATTCACTCAAGGGATGATTTTCTGAAGGCACTTCGCAATTCCGGCCTTGTTGGTCTTGGCGGCGCCGGGTTTCCCACTCATGTTAAGTTGAACCCACCGAAGGACAAGAGTATTGAATATCTGATTATCAACGGTGCCGAATGTGAACCTTACATTACTTCGGACTACAGAGAGCTGATGGAGAATGCCCATGGAGTCATCAAAGGGATTCAATTGGTGTTGGACATGCTTGGCATTCCAAAAGCGATTATCGGTGTTGAAGATAATAAGCCGAAGGCTATTCAGCTTTTAACTGAGAAGGCAGCAGCAGATAACAGGATTTCGGTAAAGACGCTTCATTCACGTTACCCGCAGGGGGCGGAGAAAACGCTTATTTACACCGTTACAGGAAGAAAAGTACCCGCCGGAGGGAAGCTTCCAGCAGATGTTGGATGTATTGTTTTAAATGTGAATAGTGTGTCTTTTATTGCGAGCTATATTGAAACAGGCATGCCCCTGATCCATAAGCGGGTCACAGTGGACGGGCCTGTGATTAAGCGGCCCCAAAATGTGCTTGTCCCCATTGGCACTTCGCTGAGGGATCTTATCGACTTTTGCGGCGGGTTTCAGGAAAAGCCCTTTAAAATATTAATGGGCGGACCGATGATGGGAATCGCTCAGTATTCACTGGATACCTCGGTGATCAAGAATACCAATGCCATTCTGGCATTCGATAAAAAAGAAGGGGATCTGCCTTCGGAATCTGCTTGCATCCGTTGTGGTCGATGTGTTGATGCTTGTCCTATGCATCTCATTCCATCCGACTTGAACAGGCTGGTCATGGCGGGAAAATATGACGAACTGGGTGCGTACCATATTCTGGATTGTATCGAATGTGGCAGCTGTTCGTATGTCTGTCCTGCGAAACGGTATCTGGTCCAGTCTATCCGGATCGGCAAGGATGCTGTGAGAAAGAATGCAAAGAAAGCATGATTCTTAAGCTTGCTGGAAGTTGTTTGTGATGGTGGTCGAAATGCTGGAAATTGAGAGAATTGAGGTGAACTGACTTTGGAGAATAGATTGTTTGTAAGCTCCTCTCCTCATCTGAGAGAGAATGCGTCAACCCGCAAAATCATGCTGGATGTCATCATCGCCCTGTTACCTGCGGTAGTAGCCGGTATTTGGTTTTTCGGCATGCGTGCCGCACTGGTTATCATCGTAACTGTTGCTGCAGCCGTATTGACGGAGTATCTGATGCGGCTGGGTCTGAAAAGAGAACAGACTGTTTCCGACCTTAGTGCTGTTGTAACAGGACTGCTGCTGGCACTGAACTTGCCTCCGTCCATCCCGATATGGATTGCGATCGTAGGCAGTGTCATTGCAATTGCATTAATTAAGCAGCTTTTTGGTGGACTTGGACAGAACTTTATGAATCCAGCACTGGGTGCAAGAGTAATGCTTGTGGTTGCTTGGGCAGGAAGAATGACAACCTGGACAGATCCTGTCACCGATGCAGTGGCAACAGCCACACCTTTGGGAGCTTTGAAGGAAGGAACGCTTCAGTCCTTCTCCTACTCCGAACTTTTTTGGGGTAATATCGCAGGCTGTATCGGAGAAACCTCGGCTTTTGCAATCCTTTTAGGTTGTGCCTGGCTACTTGCCAGGAAGGTCATAACCTGGCGAATACCTGTGTTTTTTGTGGGAACCGTTGCCTTGCTAACCTGGGTTTTGGGTCCGGATGGCTTGTTTACGGGAGATCCGCTATATCATATACTGGCAGGAGGGCTCATGCTTGGTGCTGTGTTCATGGCAACCGATTATGTCACCAACCCGATCACCCGAAAAGGAAGGATCATTTTTGCCATTGGCTGTGGTGTGCTGACATCGCTTTTCCGTCTGTATGGCAATATGCCTGAGGGGGTTTCCTTCGCCATCATTCTGATGAACATCGTAACACCGCTAATCGACCGTCATACAGTGCCGGTCAGCTTTGGAGGTGAACGTCATGTGGAATAGTATTGTAAAACCAGCAGTGGTTCTTTTTGTCGTATGCCTGGTGATTTCAGGTTCTCTTGCTTTTATCAATGGCATGACGAAGGATATCATAGAAGAGAATACAAGGCTTGAGCAGGAAGGATTTCGCAAGCAGGTGCTCACTGCTGCCGACAGGTTTTTACAGATTGAACCGGAAGGAATCCCGGAAGCGATTGACAGTGTTTATGAGGGCTTTCGCGGAAACGAATCGATTGGTTTCATCATGGAAATCACAACGAAGGGGTATGGCGGAGATGTCAGTATGACTGTTGGCATCAATTCTGAAGGGCAGATAACTGGTGTTGTTGTCGGAGCGAATAACGAAACTCCCGGGCTTGGATCCAAAGCGACAGGACAGGAGTTATTAGTCCAGTCTGCTGGCAATCAGTTGGCGGAGGTAATGGAGGATGCGTTGGTTGTGGTGAAACAGAATACAAACAAGGCAAATGAAATTCAGGCTGTTGCCGGAGCAACCATTTCTTCACGCAGCATTACAGACGGTGTTCAAGCTGCACTTGATACTGCAGCTATCATAAGGGGGGGTGACTGAAATGGCAAAAGCAAAGGGAAAATCATTCGCGGTGCTGACAAACGGCCTGATAAAGGAAAATCCTGTTTTAAGGCTTGTATTGGGGACATGTCCGACGCTGGCGGTTACGACAATGGCGAAAAACGCGATTGGTATGGGCATTGCAGCAACCTTTGTGCTGTTGGGTTCGAACATTGTGATCTCCCTTATCCGAAAAATTGTACCCAATAAGGTGAGAATTCCGGTATTCATAACGGTAATCGCAGGGTTTACCACCATTGTACAGATGCTGCTGCATGCTTACGCGCAGGATATTTACAGGGAATTGGGCATCTTTATTCCGTTGATCGTTGTAAACTGTATCATATTAGCGAGAGCGGAGATGTTTGCTTGTAAAAACTCGGTGGGATTGTCCATTCTGGATGCCCTGGGCATGGGAGCTGGCTTTACGCTTGCCCTGCTGATCATGGGTTCAATCCGGGAAATTCTTGGTGCGGGAACATGGTTTGGGCTGCCACTGACGAAGGATATCTTTGATCCAGCTGTGTTGATGATCCTTCCTCCTGGAGGGTTTCTGGCTTTTGGCTTTATCATAGCAGCCATCAATAAGTTCTCTGCGTTAAAAATCAGGAACAAGGAGATTGCCTCGGGCTGCGGGTTGAATTGCCCGGGCTGCAGTGCCTCTGGTTCTAATGGAGGTGATCCATCATGAAAGAAATCATCCTGATAGCTGTATCAGCGATCCTGGTTGAGAATTTCGTTTTGACAAAGTTTTTAGGAATCTGCCCATTTCTGGGTGTATCCAAAAAATCATCGACAGCCATTGGCATGGGCGGAGCGGTTGTATTCGTCATGACCCTGTCATCGATTGTCACCTGGTCGGTTAATGAATACCTGCTGAAACCATATGACTTGGCATATCTGCAGACTATCGCGTTTATTCTGGTCATAGCTGCGCTGGTACAGTTTGTCGAAACTGTGCTGAAAAAGTTTATGCCTGCGCTCTATAAGGCACTGGGCATTTATTTGCCGCTGATAACTACAAATTGTGCGGTGTTGGGCGCTGCTCTTTTAAACATGGAAAGAAATTATACCTTAGTGCAGGCAACCGTGTTCGGATTTGCTGCTGCAGTGGGGTTCACACTGGCACTCATTCTGTTTTCCGGCGTAAGGGAAAGAATGGAGACAAGTGATATTCCAATTGCGTTTCAAGGTCTTCCCATCACATTGATCGCTGCAGCGCTGGTTTCTGTTGCGTTTGTTGGGTTCTCAGGCTTGTTCGGGATATAGCGGCGTGAAGCGAATGCCATTGAAACAATCATACGATTTGCCTGCGGTATATACATGTATCCGGAGTTTCCGCAGAAGATAGGGCAAATAACGGAAAGAGGTGGCTTTATGATACAGATCATTATTCCTGTGGCGGTTATATCTGGCCTGGGGCTGGTTTTTGGGCTGGCGCTGTCTTATACCTCAAAGAAGTTTGCAGTTGAGGCAGATCAGCGTATAGAGCAAATTAGCGGGGTGCTTCCGGGTGCAAACTGTGGTGCCTGCGGATATAGCGGCTGTGAACAATATGCTGAAGCGATTGTAGAAGGCGCAGAAATTTCAAAATGCCCGGTTGGAGGTGCCGATGCGATCGCGCAAATAAGCGATATTATGGGAGTACAAGCGACAACAGGTGAAAAAAAGGTTGCCAGAGTGATGTGCAACGGAACCTGGGACAAGGTTTTAATCAAGTTTGATTATGACGGTATTATTGACTGCAGATCGGCCGCTACCATGGCGGGAGGCCCATCATCATGCATATATGGCTGCGTAGGCATGGGTAGCTGCATGAAGGTTTGTCCTTTTGGTGCGATATCTGTTGAAAACGGGCTGGCACGGATTAACGAAGCGAAATGTAATGCCTGCGGAAAATGCGTGGCTGAATGCCCCAAAATGATCATTCGGCTTGTTCCGGCATGCTCAGAATATTCGGTGGTTTGCAGCAATCACGAAAAGGGTGCTGTTGCACGAAAAAATTGCCAGGTTGCCTGTATCGGTTGTCAGAAGTGTGTGAAAACTTGTCCGGTTGAAGCGATAACCATGGATAATCTATGTGCAGTTATTGATCCGGTAAAGTGTGAAAATTGTGGTAAATGCATTGAAGTATGCCCTACAAAGGCGATATCGAAATATACAGCTCATCACTAATATGGTCCGCCGAACAGATCGTTCAGGGAGCGTACCAACCGGAACGCTCCCCCGAAAGGATAACAAAGCATTGGAACGCACCATACGTCTCGGCCCGTAAAACAAGGCGCTTTCAGCGCCCGCTTTTTGGCACACAATTCGCTCAGGCGCTCGTTGAAGATGAGATCGTGAACTGGGAAACAGCGTTCTCTAGTTCTTTCGCCATTGCATTCATTTCTTTTGACAGGTTTTTTAGGATTTCGGCACTGGCTATTTGCTCTTCGGTGCTGGCCGATACTTCTTGAGAAGTGGCCGCAGCTTCCTGCGATACAGCCGAGATGTTTTCCATCGAGGTCAGCGTTTTCTCCTTCAACTCAAGAATATTACTGACAGATGCCTCCATATTGTCTTTATGGGCGATAATCTCCTTCATGGAACTTGAAATCGTATTGAACGCAGTGTCGGTCTGCTCAACAGCATACATTTGTTCTTCAATGATAATGCTGGTATTGTTGGCTTCTGATACCGCATGCTCGGTTTTATTGTAGATGGCGCTGATGATATTATTGATCATGATAGAGGCTTCTTTGGATTGATCTGCAAGCTTTTTCACCTCATCAGCAACAACAGCAAAACCGCGTCCGGCCTCACCAGCCCGGGCGGCTTCAATCGCTGCATTTAATGAGAGGAGATTTGTTTGCTCTGCAATGCCAACAATCAGCTTCACAATCTTTCTGATTTGTTTCATATCGTCATTCAGGCTATTGATTTCATCGATGATTCTCTGTGATGCCTCCTTTGTCTGGCTGGCTTTATCATTGAGCAATTTGACCTTGGAAATTGCTTCAATACTGGTATTCTCTGTATTGGATATCAGAGATGACATGTTGGATAAGTTTTGGGTAACTTCATTTATACCGTTGGAAAGATTATTCATATATTCAACGCTAAGTGAAACCTCCTGGGCTTGATCTGAAGAGCCTTTAGCCACCTCTTGCAGAGTCATTGAAATTTGTTCTGATGAGATATAGGTTTGCTCAGAGGCGGCTGAAATCTTGTCGGAACTGCTCAATACGTCCTCTACCGAGACTTTCACCTTCTGAATGAGGGCTTTAATATTGGAAATCATTTCGCCATAATTGGAGATGACCTCGCCAATTTCATCCTTGCCGTTATCTTCTACTGATTCTGACAGGTCCCCCAGCTTTGCTTTCCGCATCAAGTTAACAAGTTTTATAAGAGGCTTTGATATACTGTTCGAAATGAAGAAGCCGAGAAATACAGCCAGCATGCTACCGGCAATGGCGATAAAAACAATCAGGATGCCTATCGCATCGCCTGCTGCATTGAAAAAGGAGTAGGGGGTTAGTGTAACAATATAGAATGGTGTTTTATGTAGTTGATAATAATTGCAATATGTTTTCCTCCCAAAAGTAATATCCAGTGCCCCAGTGCTCACACCATGTTCATCTTGATGAGATATGATGGATTGCATTAATGAAGTATCAGGAAAAATCGATCCTACCTGAAACGCTTCTTTGTTGGAATAGATTACCTGACCTTGATCGGATAAAAGGAAGACATCTACAGAACTACCCATTTTCAAATCAAGGAACATTTTTTTTATGGCATTGGGGCTTATCGTAATGCTCATGTTACCGAGCTTCTTGGCTGTAGTAATTCCCGTGATCTTCCGTTCATAGACAAGGAAACCGGATTCGCTCGCAGACCAGCGATAGGTATTGGGAACTTGCGTAAATTCAGCATTCATATCATCATAGGGCAGTTCGGTGCTCTGATTGGAAACGACAATGGGAGCGCCTTCCAGAGGAAATATTCTGAAGTCACTGATATTGGAGTTCTGAGATATTTTTAGGTTCATATCGGCCTGAAGCGTGCGGTGCATTAATACCTTATCGTGCATTTCCATCGCCCCGTGTTTCTGCAAATTTTCCTGAACAATAGCCGAAAAAATAAAAGTATCTCCTAATTCGGCACTATTGCCTAACTCGATGGATACAGTTGAGCCAAAATGAGCGACCACCTGATCTGTATATTGTTTGATCAAATTGGTCAACACAGACTTGGCTCTTTGATACGAAGCAACACCCAAAACCAAAAGCGGAACAATAGATATCAGCAAAAAGAAAATGATCAGACGTTGCCGGATTTTAATTTTTCGCAAAAAGCTGACCTGTTTGTCCGATGCCCGATCATCTGCATGCTCTCGTATTTTACGCAGCAAAGTTTTAAAGAAGTCAGATGTTTTCTTGTTTCGAATGTCCTTTTTCTTTATCATTTCATTCCCCCCAATGAATATGTTTACTAAATGTTATTATGCAGACAATCAGCAACACTGGTTCTTCAAACTCTACAGATAACTGACTTCTGCGATAGTTTATCAAAGTAAACGTCACCAACCGGAGATTTCAGAATGGTGAACCAATTTTCGAGGAACAAAGGTCAACTGTGCGTAGTAGAAGCGATTTACTGTTCGTAAGTATATTCCAAAAACCTATCGTTCTAATCTATGTATCGGTAACATTTCAGGTAAGCAAAACATCAGTACATCAAATAAGAAAACATATCATTCAATGACTGTATGACAGTAACAGCGATGCTTCTTATCTTCTTATTTCCCAACTTTGTGCAAAATAAAACAAGCATTTCAGACTTCTGCCATGATTTTTCGTAATAATATTACTAGCAGGAATAATGCACTTTTGTTCTGGAAAGTGTAAAATAAAGGTGACTGTTTTAACATAGAGATAAGGGGCATAAATGAAACAGGTGCAAATTTTTTGTGCGGCTGGATCTTTATTTGGAGGGTTACGGGTTAGGTTGTTGAGGAAGGGTTTTGCAGGAATCATTCATGGAAGATAGAGAAATTGTTGAAAGGTGTCTGAACGGTGAGATTGATTGTTTCAGCCACTTGGTCACGAATTACAAAAAGCTGGTGTATTCCATTGCCCTTCGCTTCCTCAAAGATCCGCAACACGCTGAAGACATTACGCAGGAGGTTTTTTTCAAGGCGTACAGAAAGCTGGCGTTGTATGACACCAATATGAAGTTTTCGTCGTGGATAGGGCGGATAACCCATAATACTTGTATTGATACCATCCGAAAAAACAGAAATTATCAGGTGGTGCCCAGTGATGAAATGATTATTGAAGACACGGATGATTCCGCAGACGAAATCGTTATAAAAAAGGAAAAGAAGCAATGGATTGAAGAGCAGATCAGGCAGCTGGCTCCGGGCTACAAAACACCGCTACTGCTTTTTCACCAGGGCGGATTAAGCTACGAAGAAATTGCACGAAGTATGAACGTACCCCTAAGTATTGTGAAAAACAGGATATATCGGGCGAGAAAAATGTTGAAGGAAAAGATGGCAGATTACTATAGGGAGGGTTAGAAATGCATATCAGTGACAATGACTTTTGTGCATATTTGGATAATTCCCTGTCAGACAAAGCAAAGAGCAAGCTGGAACAGCACCTTACGGGGTGCAGGGAATGCAGCCGGAAATTGAATGAATGGAGCAGCCTGTATGATACGATAGGATTGCTGGAATTTGATTTCAAGCTTGATGATATGGAAGAAAAAGTTCTTCAAAGGATACGGAAGGAAGAACGGAGGCCTGCTCTATCAAGGCCTTGGGTTCTGGTATCGAACATGGCATATGTGCTGCTGTTCCTGTTTATCACCAGTCTGTTTATCAGACCAGTAACCGATTTTGCAGGCCGATCGGTACAGTATGCTGCAAACCTTTTGTTTAATAAGAGCCTTGGATTGTTCAATGAAGTGAAGTGGTATGTGGTGAACATTATTTCTTTTATTCAAGCTGAGGAACTGACAGGATGGCTTTTTCCACTCCTTGCTGGTATAACACTGATTGCCGGGGGATCGTATTTATCCTTTGGAAAGAGGATGCACAAAGCAGCATAAAACTTGCCTGTATTGCCAAACAAGTTACCGGTTTAAATGGCCGGCCCTGCAAAACCGGACATAGCATCGGCTACGAAACAGGGGTGTGTTGGTTACTGTAATAAAACATTTAACATTTCATTTGAAAACCCTTTACTATCATTGTATAATAGGTATGTCTAATAAAGAAGGCACCTATTAAGATGGACAACAAGACAATTCAATGGTTGGCAGGGGGAAACATAATGGTTAGTAAGGAAATTGTGATTCAGAATGAATCGGGGCTGGAATCGAAGATCGCTGCAAGGCTTATACAAAAAGCTTCCAGCTACAAAGCCAGTATATGGATAGAAAAAGAAAGCAGAAGGGCAAACGCTAAGAGCTTGCTGGGTATTTTGTCTTTGAGCATCAGCAAAGGGGAAAGGGTTCTTCTGATTGCGGATGGTGCAGACGAAGAGCAGGCCCTGCAAGAGCTTGAATTGTTTACGAACAGAGGAATGACCGATCAGTAGGTGAAATATGTCTGATAGGATGGAACAAATACATGAAACTTTAAAAAATCTCCCGGATTCTCCGGGAGTTTATTTAATGAAGGACAAATCCGCGCGAATCATATATGTCGGAAAGGCTAAGGTGTTAAAAAACCGCGTCCGACAGTATTTCCAAAACACGGAAGAGAGGGACACAAAAACAAAAACACTTGTGTCCCGAATTCATTATATCGAGACCATCGTAACAAAAACAGAGGCCGAAGCGCTCATCCTCGAGAATACTCTGATTAAACTGCATAAACCCAAATTTAACATTCTTCTTAAGGATGATAAGACATATCCTTATATTCGGATAACCATTCAGGAGAAGTTCCCTAAAATTGAAATTACCCGCATCATTAAAAAGGATGGCGCTAAATATTTCGGTGCCTATACAAAACCTTCTGACGTGCGCAAATCGATTGAGGTTCTGCGTAGGATTTTTCCGATTAGAACGTGCAAACGGCGGATTGACGGCAATGTACCGCAGCGCCCCTGCCTGTTTTATCATATAGGGCTTTGCTCGGCACCCTGTGCTGGGAAGATCGATTCGGGGAGCTATCATGAAATTGTAAGGGGGGCATGCAGATTTCTAGAGGGGAAACAACATGAAATCCTTGAGGACTTGGAAAGGGAAATGCAGGAATACGCCGAAAACATGGAATATGAAAAAGCCGCCGCTGTACGGGACAAATTAAGAAGCATCCGGAATATTACAGCAAAACAGTTGGTTTTATCTACAAAAATGGAAGACAGGGATTTATGTGTCCTAATCCGCGATAAAGTCAACAGTATGGTGGTTGTTTTATTTGTCCGTGGTGGTAAACTCATGGGGAAGAATGTCAACCTTCTGGAAAACACATATGACCTGGAGGACGGGGATGTTATCGAAGCCTTTATCACCCAGTTTTATGGCAATGGGCGGGAAATTCCACCAGAGGTACTCATATCCCATGCTCCATCCAACATGGATATTTTGGAACAGTGGTTGCGGCAATTGCGTGGGAAGAGTGTTAACCTGCATAAACCGATTCGGGGGGATAAAAAAAGTCAAATTAATTTGGCGATGAAAAATGCCGGGGAGGAATTTGAAAAATACCGGATTACTTATATGGGCGACCAGGAGAATATTCAGCGAGCCCTTGAAAAACTGCAGGAAACGTTGAATCTTCATGGTTGGCCCAACAGGATTGAGGCATATGATATCTCCAATATGGGAAGGGAAGAGATCGTTGCAGGAATGGTTGTTTTTCTGGATGGCCGCATGGAAAAAAACCATTACAGAAAATTTACAATCAAGAGTCTGACGTTACAGAATGATTATGCCAGTATGCAAGAAGCACTATTCAGAAGGTTGAAACGACTAAAGGAGGGCTCTGAGGATGAAAGCTTCAGGGAAAGGCCCGATTTAATTCTTGTCGATGGGGGTATAGGACATGTTCATGCTGCCACAGAGGTTTTGAAGGAGCTGGAACTGGAGCTGCCCGTGGTAGGGATGGTTAAGGATGACAGGCACCGGACCTCAGCCCTGATAAACGATAATATCTCTATATCCCTGAAATCAGAGCCATCGCTGATGCCGCTAATTGCTGCAATACAGGAGGAGGTCCACCGGTTCGCAATTGGTTTTCACAGAAGTAAAAAGCTAAAGGCCCAAAGAAAATCTGCTTTGGATGAAATAGAAGGTATTGGGCCAAAGAAAAAGAAGGCTCTGCTGAAAGCATTCGGTTCTGTAAAGAAGATACGGGAAGCCACAGTGGAGGATTTGTGCACGGTGAATGGGATTAGCAGCCAGCTGGCTCAAAGAATCAAAGACTCGCTCGGCAGTCAGTGAAGCCCGGAACTCGCTCCAGGCAGATGGATGCAAGGTGTAGTTTCCGATATGCACAGCTACATCTCAAGTATATGGGGTGTGAACAAGTGGTACGTGCCTATGCTGGGCGGGAATGATTATTGACTTTCATGTATGGGTGATTTATAATGTTAGCTAATGTAAAAAAAGGGGATACAAAATTCCCATAGAATGAATAGAAAATTCAGTATCAGGTACTCCTTCCAAATACTTGCCATATCCGAATGAATATTTAATAAGAATAAAATAGCCAGAAACACATAAATTATTAAAACTCTATGGTAAGTTGATAAGGGGGATACAGAGAGAAAAGAAAAAGGAGTAGCAGCGTATGAGTGGAAAAGAGATATTTTTAACGTATGAAGGTCTTCGAAAACTGGAAGAAGAACTGGAACAGCTGAAAGGGGAAAAAAGAAAGGAAATAGCAGAACGGATTAGGCAAGCACTTGCTTTTGGGGATATCTCTGAAAATTCAGAATATGATGAAGCAAAAACGGATCAGGCCCAAAATGAAATGAGAATCGTGCAGTTGGAAAACATGCTGAAATATGCTACAGTCATCGATGAAGATGAGGTGAATACAGACTCGGTACGACTTGGAACGCGTGTTAAGGTTTACGACTATGAATACGAGCAGGACGAGGATTACCACATTGTTGGGTCAACGGAAGCAGATCCGTCCATGATGAAAATTTCCAACGATTCACCTGTCGGGCGCGCGCTTATTGGAAAGAAAGTCGGAGATGTTGTGGAGATTGCAGTGCCAGACGGTACGGTAAAGCTAAAAGTTCTTGAAATTTACAAATAAAACTGGCAGGGTATTGTGAACACCGGGTTCATGGAGTATAATATTTAGATAGCAGAACGGTTTACATGAAAATGTAAGCTGTTTTTGCGTTTGAATGGAATATTTCTTTCTTTTTTCCAAAGCCTAATGGGGAATTATCATCCATTGTCTACAATAAGATTTTTCCATGCAGGGTGTCTTTTTGATATATGATATGTAACCGGAAAAAAGAATGAATTAAAATAATAATACTATATAAACACCAGGAGGTTATGATATGCCGGACTATACCGAAATAACGTCTGAAGCGAATGAGGATCTGAACGAGATACTCAAGGTGAGAAGGCAAAAATTATTAGAATTGCAACAGAAGGGACAGGATCCTTTCCATATCGTTCGCTATGAGACTACCCATTCCACCAAGGATATCCATACTGATTTCGATAAAATGGAAGGAGAAAGTGTTTCCATCGCCGGAAGGTTGATGGCAAAAAGGGGTATGGGAAAGTCCAGCTTTTGTGACCTCGCAGACAGGGAAGGGAAGATACAATTATTCTTCCGTATCAATGATCTGGGTGAAGAGCAGTATGAAGCGTTTAAAAAGCTTGATATCGGAGATATCATCGGAGTAACTGGTACGGTTTTTAAAACCAGGATGGGAGAGATCTCAGTCAAGGTTTCTGAATATTTACTGCTGTCCAAATCCCTGAGGCCTCTTCCTGAAAAATTCCACGGGCTGAAGGATACCGATACCCGATATCGCCAAAGATACCTGGATCTGATTGTCAATCCAGAGGTAAAGAGGACCTTTATCGTCCGCAGCAAAATCATCTCTGCCGTTAGGCGTTTTCTTGACAACAAGGGCTTTCTTGAGGTAGAAACGCCGATATTGAACACCATTCACGGAGGAGCTACGGCACGGCCATTCATAACCCATCACAATACGCTTGATATGGATCTGTTCTTGAGGATAGCACCAGAGCTGTATCTGAAACGGTTAATTGTAGGCGGTTTGGAAAAGGTATATGAAATCGGTCGTATGTTCCGAAATGAAGGCATGAGCATCAAGCACAATCCTGAATTTACCATGATGGAAATCTACCAGGCCTATACCGATTATAAAGGGATGATGGACTTGGCTGAGGAACTGTGCATAACTCTTGCCGATGAAGTTTTAGGCACAAGACAAATCGATTATCAGGGTGAGAAAATCGATCTATCCGCTCCATGGACGAGAATGACGATGATCGAGGCTGTGAAGAAATATGCGGATGTAGATTTTGATACCATCACATCCGATGAAGAAGCTTTGAAAATCGCGAAAGAAAAGGGGCTGGATACCGATAAGGTGAAAACTAAAGGAGAGGTTTTAAACCTGTTTTTCGAAGAACGTGCTGAAAGCAACCTGGTGCAGCCTACGTTTATTATGGATTACCCGGTAGAGGTTTCACCGTTAACCAAAAGAAAGCCGGATAGACCAGAGTTGACTGAAAGGTTTGAAATTTTCATCACTGGCCGTGAATTTGGGAATGCTTATTCAGAATTGAATGATCCCCTCGATCAAAAAGAACGTTTCCTGGAACAGGTAAAAAAACGCGAACAGGGAGATGAGGAAGCAAACATGATGGATGATGACTATATTGTTGCGCTGGAGCACGGGCTTCCGCCGACGGGAGGTATGGGGATCGGCATCGACAGGCTGGTCATGCTGTTTACCAATTCTTTCTCCATCCGTGATGTCCTGCTGTTTCCCACTATGAAACCAAAGGAGTAAAGCCTGTAGCGTGAGTAAAGGGGGGTTCGGTATGAACAGGTTGGATGAACAAAAAGCTTTACAGATGATGGACTTAAACCCGGATGCCACCAAGGAAGACATCTCAAGACGATATGGCATTTTGATGCGAAAATTCCGTACAATCAAAAAAGATGGGAATGGATATACCGTTGAAGATATAACCAATGCTTATAACCTGTTGATGGGTATCACTTTCACCGATAAAAGGGAAGAGGAGAGACAGAAGAAGCTAAGAGAGCATCCTCCGCTGGTGGCCAGAATTCTGAAAACGGATCCTGTAAAATTGGAAAACTTTTTTCACTATTATAAGATACATATTCTGGTTGGAATTGTGCTTATTCTTGTGGTCTTCTTTTCGGTAAGAAGCTGCATCAATCAGGTTCCTGCAGATTTTACGATGGTTCTGACCGGACTGGTTTATACAGAGGATGAAACCACCCTGGAAAACGATATCAAACAGAAAGTTCCCGAATTAATGGCACCGCAGGTGCATATCATGACGACTGGCAGTGCCGACCCGCAATACGAATACGCTATGCAGATGAAACTGATAGCGATGTTGTCCGCTCACGAAATCGATATTCTTATTATGGATCGGGCGGAGTTTGAAAAGATGGCTTCACAGGGGGCATTGGTGGATTTGGAAGAACAAAAGGGAATATTACCATTTCCGGAAGAAGCCTATGTAAAAGGATCAGAAGTCATTGGAGAAAACGAAGCGGGCCAGCCTGTTATGGGTCCACCGAAGGTATGCGGTGTTAATATTTCCGGAAGCAGTTATGTAAAAGAGAACAACCTTCGCGGGGACAGCATTATTGCGGCCATCGTTGTAAATAGCACGAATATGGACAAGGCATTATCCTACCTCCAGCAGATAGAATGGTAACTGTGTAACAAGGGGTCAGGCTTACCTTTATAAAAGAAAAAATAGAATGGGGGATGTTCGCCCAAAAGCGAAGGGATGAGGAGGAACTGATATGTTTAAGATGATGATGGATAACAACGCACAAGCCGAAAGAATTGTTATTACCTTGCAGGGTGAGATTGATATTTCATCCGCACCTGAATTCAAAGCAGAATTATACGAAATGGTAGGTGACGGACAGAAAGACATCGCATTATACTGCAGTGATCTCTCCTATATCGATAGTACCGGGCTCGGGATCCTGGTTGGTGCTTTGAAGCGGGTAAAGAGTCATCAAAAAAACGTATATATCTACCAGCTTCGAGAAAATATCCGTAAATTATTCCACATCACAGGTCTTGACAGAGTATTTATTCTGGAGGAACCGGTATGAACAGAGCGTATGATGAAATAAAGATTCATCTTCCCCAAAAAGCAGATTATGTAAGTTTGATTCGGCTGTCTGTCTCCGGTATTGCTTCCAAGCTGGGTTTTGATATCGATACGATAGAAGATATTAAGGTTGCGGTGTCCGAGGTTTGCAACAGAATCATTTCCATCAAACCAGATGATGGTGAATTTAATTATGACATTACATTCCATTTATTTGAAACGGGTTTTAAAGCCATGTTCACCGTTAATAATGCGCTCAGGCGGCAGCTGTTTGAAGGAGAATCGGGAGAATTCGCAAAGGCCATCATTTCTTCATTGATGGATAGCTTTGAGATTACTTGTAACGGGGACTGCGTGATAACGATGGTTAAAAATCTGGGGGACTGAGTGAATGGTTAACGGGCAGGAAAAGCAACGTGCTGAGTCTGACATGGAATTATTTCTAAAATACCAAGCATCAAAAGATACGAATATCCGCAATGAGATTGTTTCCCGGTATATATATCTGGCAGAAATTCTGTCCAAGAAATTTATCAACCGCGGTGTGGATTATGATGATATCTATCAGGTTGCTTGCATTGCATTGATTAACGCTGTTGAACGCTTTGATACAAACGCGGATGTTAAGTTTGTCAGCTTTGCTACGCCTACGATCATTGGTGAGATTAAGCGATATTTCAGAGACAAAGCATCGGTAATCCGTATTCCCAGACGAATCTATGAAGTATACCAGAAGGTGAATCAGGCCAGAGACTTTTTAATGCAGCGGAACAAAAGAGCACCTCTGGTGGAAGAGATCGCGGATTACCTGAATCTGCGGGAAGAAACCGTTCTGGAAATCATTGAATCCTGGAATGTATATAAGATGCAGTCTTTTGATCAGACTTTGTTTGAAGAAGATGATCTGGAACTCCATGAAACGGTGGGGGATTATGATGAAACCTTTGAACGCATTAATAATAGAGACTATCTGGAAAAATCACTGAAGCACTTCGATGAAACTGAAAGAACCTTTATCCAGCTTCGCTATTTCGAAAACAAGACACAAAAGGAAATTGCTGCACATTTTAATGTATCTCAGATGTATATATCCAGGATGGAGAAAAAAACATTGGAGAAATTCCGAAAAATTTTGAGAAGATGACGGGAAATGTGGGTATATATCAATCAGAGTTCAGATAATAACACTATGGGCAATTGTGTGTTCAAGGCATAATTGCATTTGCTTAGTGCTATCGGAACCATTTTCTCAAAAGGAGTAAAAGCGTGAAATTGATGGTTGATCAGGATGATATAATGATATATAACGGGTTTATAAAGAATGATGCGCATCTTGCCTGCGAAAAGGTGAGAATGATCGTTGCAGGCATTGAAGATGCTACAGGCATAAACAGTGATCAATCATTTGATGTGCGGGTCATCATCAGCGAGCTGGTTCAAAATGCTATCCGGCATGGCAGTGCTGCCGATAAACATCAGAAGGTGTATATGAGTGTTCGGCTCAAGGATAATGATATGCTGAGCATAACGGTGCAGGATCCTGGAAATGGGTTCGATGCCTTAAAAGTGATCAAAGAAGAACAAAGCCTGCATATGTGCGGGAAAGCAGATCTGACAGAAGGCGGAAGAGGTCTTTTCATTGTTAAAAGTCTATGCGATGATATGATTTTCAACACAAAAGGAAATTGCATTACTGTATGTAAAAAATTGGTTTAGTATATTTCTTTTCTGGAGCGCGTAAAGAAATATATCTATCGTAGGGTCGAAAACCATTGTAAAGGTTAGGGAAGGACAAACCAATTCTGGTCAAATGAAAAAAGATGTGATAAAATAATTATAGGTGGAGATGATCGGCCTTGCTGTTGCTTCCCTGCACAGCTAATAGAAACGGAGTTGAGGATCATGATGAAATGTTCGATCTGCAAAGTAAATGTTGCAGTTATCTTTATAACCAAAGTAATAAACGGCAAACAACAGCCCATGGGGCTTTGTCTTTCCTGTGCACAAAAGCAGGGGATGGCACCCCTTGACCAAATCATAAAGCAGACAGGAATGACACAGCAGGATTTCGAAAACCTGAACAACCAGATGGTCAATATGTTTGAAAACATGGATATGGACACCTTAAATGAGGCCCTCTCGGAGGGGGATGAAAACATAGGAAACCAGCTTCTTCGTTCACTGGGAAATAACATAACCGACAACAATAATAATAACCAGGAGGAAGGCAGTAACCCAAGGAATCACGATGGGGTAAGGGTGAAATCCAGAAAGCAGGCTTCCAAACGTAAATTTCTTGATCTATATGGAACAAACCTTACCGAAAGGGCAGAAAAAGGAGAAATAGATAGGATTATCGGACGTCAGCAAGAGATAGACAGGGTTATTCAAATTCTTAACCGCAGAGCAAAAAATAACCCAGTGTTAATTGGTGAACCCGGCGTTGGAAAAACAGCTATTGCAGAAGGCCTTGCGGTAAGGATCGCCAATCGTCAGGTGCCTGTTAGGTTCTTTCAAACCGAAATCTATCTGCTGGATTTGGCGGCAATTGTTGCGGGAACCCAGTTCAGGGGTCAATTTGAAGCCAGAATGAAATCCATTTTAAAGGAAGCACAGGAAAGCGGAAATATTATTCTTGTGATTGATGAGCTGCACAATATTGTTGGTGCAGGTGATGCCGAAGGTGGCGCAATGAATGCAGCCAATATTTTAAAGCCAGCACTGGCCAGGGGCGAAGTGCAGGTTATTGGTGCCACAACGCTTGATGAATACAGAAAGCATATCGAAAAGGATGCTGCACTGGAAAGAAGGTTCCAGCCGGTTATGGTGGACGAACCCTCCGTTGCGGAATCCATTGAGATCTTAAAGGGCATCAGGAATTATTATGAAGACTATCACCAGGTCAGAATATCGGATGATGTAATTGAAGCGGCAGTAAAATTATCCGACCGATACATTCATGACAGATTCCTTCCGGATAAAGCGATTGATGTTATTGATGAAGCTGGATCGCGCGTGAATTTGTTGAACCAGGGGATGGCCGAACTGGAAGCACTGAAACTGGAACTGAAAAAGGTTCAGGAGGCCAAGGAACTCTCTGCATTGCAGGATGATTACCGGAAAGCTGCGGATTATAAGATGGAAGAGTGTCGTCTGCAGGAAAAAGTTAATCAGTTGTCCCAAACATGCGGAATTAATGATGTTACAACAGAGGATATTGCATTTGTTATAGAGTCGTGGACGAAAGTCCCGGTAAGAAGGATAACAGAAGCCGAGGCGCAGAAACTGATGGCTTTGGAAGAAAGGCTCCACAACAGGGTTGTTGGCCAAAACAGGGCTATTGAAAGCCTTTCCAGGGCTATCCGGCGTAACCGCTCGGATTTCCGAAAAAAACGCAAACCCAATTCCTTTATCTTTGTCGGACCCACGGGGGTAGGGAAGACCGAACTGGCAAGGGCTGTTGCACAGGAATTGTTTGGCCATGAGGATGCGATGATACGGCTGGATATGTCCGAATACATGGAGAAGCATACCGTATCCAAGCTGATAGGGGCACCTCCCGGATACGTTGGGTTTGATCAGGGTGGACAGCTAACTGAAAAAGTGCGAAGAAGGCCTTACGCCGTAATATTGTTGGATGAAATTGAAAAAGCGCACCCCGATGTTTTCAACATGCTTCTGCAGATTATGGAAGATGGAAGGTTGACGGATAGCCAGGGGCGTACTGTAGGGTTCGAAAACACCATCATTATTATGACATCCAATGCCGGCACCAGTAACAGAAGCTTCGGTATCGGGTTCAACAATGAGAACCACACGGTACTGGAAAAACAGGTTTTGGATGCGGTGAAGGAAACCTTCCGTCCCGAATTTCTGAACAGGGTGGATGAAGTAATCGTCTTTGAAGTATTAACGAAAAATCAGTTGAACAGTATTGTCGAGCTGATGCTTGATGAAGTAAGGCTGAATACAGCTGATAAAGGAATCCAGATTACTGTCAGCCAGGCAGCAAAAGATCTTCTGGTGGAAAAAGGCTACAGCCCGAAATTTGGGGCAAGGCCATTAAGGAAGAAAATTCAGCATTATATTGAAGATGAGCTTGCCGAAAGATACCTCCGGGGAGAGTTGACCAATGGTTGTTTGATCCATGTTGATGAAGATGACGGTAAATTTGTGTTTACAATCGAAGGTCCACCCATACAGCTTCCCGAACCTGAATCCATGCATTAGCAATTTCATTTGCGCTAAATAATGAGAATTAAAAAAACCAATTGTCGTAGCGATTTGGCCCGGCAATTGGTTTTTTTGAATACTGATTTTGTGTCACATGAATTTCTATGGAATATTTCTCTGTGCTTTTCAGGGAATATTTTTGCACGATCTATCAAAAAATAAACTCGAATTCGACTCAATGAGCGCTTGCGCCACATCAGGCAGGGGTCTTGGGAGCCTTTGATAAATGAACAGGGAGGATGGATTTATGATAGGCAGAATTATGAACAGAACGCGAAATTTGTGGATCATGATTGTTTCAGCAGTTATTTTACTGGGAATCATTGCTGCATTATTGGTGCTAACCTCTCAGAATAAGACCCACATCCCTCAAAAGGGAGTGTTTGTAATGGATACAAGAACTCCCCGACAGTAAAGGGAATGTCTGATGCAATATACGGAATAGTGAAGGCTTTTCAGTATATTGTTGTATGGAATGACCCAACTGAATATATGGTGGAGGAATACTGATGGAGGAAAAGAGAACAAAGCAGGAATACAAACAATGGTCACAGGAAACGGCCCCAAGAACCAAAAAGGCCAGAAATCTTATTTTGGCCTTTTTGGTTGGAGGAGTTATCTGTTCCATCGGACAAATCATTTTAAACCTTCTGATTGTTGCAGGCATGACAAAAGATGATGCCAGCTCGGTGACTACATTGTGCATGATCTTTCTTGGCGCTTTTCTAACTGGAATAAATGTTTACGATAACATAGGAAAGGCAGGCGGAGCAGGTGCAGCAATTCCGGTAACAGGTTTTGCCAACTCCATTGTTTCACCAGCAATGGAATATAAAAAAGAAGGCTATGTTATGGGTGTCGGAGCGAAAATGTTTCTGATTGCAGGGCCGGTTTTGGTGTACGGAATTGTTACAAGCATCATAGCAGGAATCATTTACTATCTGCTAACCTAAAGGTCGTAAAGTGAACCGATATGCTTGGACATGATGACGAGTTCGGAGGGGATTATGGGTACAAGGTTAGGGAAACAGACAATTCGCCTGGATCAAAAACCAGTAATTCAGGCATGGGCGTCAATTGCTGGTGCTAAAGAAGGGCAGGGACCGCTCGCGCGGTATTTTGACGATATCGTGGAAGATGAATATTTTGGTGAGAGAAGCTTCGAAAAAGCTGAAAGCAAGTTTATAAGAGAAACCTTCGCGAAAATTATGATGAAAGGGAAGGTATCGCCCGAAGATATTCAATATATTTTTGGTGGTGATCTACTGAACCAATGCATTGCTGTTAGTTATGGTATCCGGGAAACGGAAATCCCGTTTTACGGGCTGTACGGAGCATGTTCAACCATGGCCGAGTCAATGAGCCTTGGAAGCATGATGATTGAGGGTGGTTTTGCAGAAAGAGTGTTATGTATTACGTCCAGCCACTTCTGTTCTGCTGAAAAACAATTCCGCTTTCCGCTGGAATTTGGAAGTCAACGGCCGCCTACGTCACAGTGGACTGTTACCGGTTCAGGCGGAGTGCTGCTTGGGAAAACAGGGGACGGGCCAAGAATCATTCATATCACAACCGGGAAAATTGTGGACATGGGAATTAGCGATGCAAATGACATGGGCTCGGCAATGGCTCCAGCCGCATGCGACACAATAACAGCACATTTTACCGAAACCGCCCTTCCACAGAATCATTATGATCTTATCGTGACCGGCGATCTGGGGCATCATGGGAAAAACCTATGCGCGCAATTACTGGAGGAGAATGGTATTAATGTGCAGGAGATCTACGATGACTGCGGTGTAATGATTTTTGACAGGGAAAAGCAGCAAACCGACTGCGGAGGCAGTGGATGTGCATGCTCAGCGGTAGTTTTGGGTGGATATCTGCTTGATAAAATATCGAAAAAAGAATTGACCAGGATTCTTTTTGTGTCAACGGGTGCGCTGCACAGCCCGACAAGTATTCTCCAGGGAGAAAGCATTCCTGCCATTGCTCACGCAGTTGGTATCGAGATGTTCTAATCAAGGTAAATAAGTTCGTTACAGGAAGATATTGGATGAATGATGAGGTGGATAAATTGGATTATATCAGAGCATTTATTGTTGGCGGATGCATTTGTGTGATCGGGCAAATACTGATTGACCTAACAAAGATCACGCCTGCAAGAATTATGGTTATATTTGTTGTGGCAGGAGTGGTACTGGGGATGTTGGGAATATACCCGGTTTTGGTCAATTGGGCGGGTGCGGGTGCAACCGTTCCAATTATCGGATTCGGTAACGTTCTTGCAAAAGGAGTTATTGAGGATGTAGAAAAAAAAGGGTTGATGGGTGCATTCAGCGGAGGCGTACGTGCCGGAGCGGTGGGAATATCTGCGGCAGTGTTTTTTGGCTATATTATGGCAATCGTATCCAAACCAAAGACAAAAAGCAAATCCTGATGTTCGATCGATAGTTCCATGACAAAAGACAGGTATTGGAATAATATTAAATAAAATTGATACGAATCGACATGCAGACTTAAATATATTTCGAATGTTTCCTTGATGTAATTTATCTGCCTGAACCTTATACAACCAAGCCAGGAAAATGGAACAAGCAGATATTATAACAGTTATCACCGAACAGTTGTTTTGAAAAAGATATTGTACCTTATAATAACATGTTATATAATTGCATTTGGACGTGAACAGGCTAAATATGGATATTTTGCACGATAAGGCATATTGAAATTATCATTCAATGAGATTTTGCGCGAATTGTGCGAAAAGTTGTTATAAGGAACATGAAGAAATGAATAAAAACACACATGAGCAAATTTCACGAAAGACGAAGGAAATAGAGAACGACATCATCAATATAAGAAGGCATTTGCACATGTATCCCGAACTACCAGGTGAAGAAAAAGAAACAAGTCGTTTTGTTGCCGAGAAACTTGCTGCATTGGGAATGGAAGTTAAGACTGATGTTGGTGGCTATGGTGTTGTCGGCATATTGAAAGGTGCCAAACCGGGTGCTACATTAGCTTGGCGTGCAGACATGGATGCATGTGCGATAAAGGAAGAAACGGATATTCCATATAAGTCAAAAATTGACGGTGTTATGCATGCATGTGGGCATGATGCGCATACAGCGATTGGATTGGGCATAGCCCGGGTTTTATCCTCTCTCAGGGATGATATAAGTGGAACGATCAAGTTTATATTTCAGCCGTTTGAAGAGGGTTCAAAAGGTGCACAGAGGATGATCGATGAGGGTGTTTTGGACAATCCCCGCCCATCAGCGATCTATGGCCTGCACCAAGGGAGCCTTGGTGCGAACCAAAGTTATATGGAGGCAGGAGAGCTGAGTATTATTTATGGTACGGCTCTTTATGGCTGGGACAGATTCACCGTTGATATCAAGGTTAAGCGTGAAAGATTCAACGCATGGGCAGAGCAGGAGATTTTTCTCAATAAACTAAGCAAAGTCAACCGTTGTATCAATCAACATGGCACAAAAGATTCCGATAATTTGGTAGAGCTGCAAATACTTAAGAAAGAAGGCAATGACGAAACCGGAGAAATTCACATTAAAGCTTTATTCAGATACGCCATGCAACAATACCGGGATGATATCAGACAAGAGTTGGAAAAAATAATCAATGAATATGCAGCGCAACCTAATGTTGAAGTGAAAGTCAATTACGAAGATTCTCTTCCGCCGGTATACAATGATGAAAAGCAATGCAAAGAGGCTGAAATGATTTTAAAGAAGCTTATCGGTGATTCTGTGATACCCATTCATGAAGTACCTATACATGGATCAGATGATTTTTCTCGTTTTCAAAATGATGTATCGGGTTTATTTTTCTTTTTGGGTTCAGCAGATCTGGAAAGAGGCATAAAAGCCTGCAACCATACGCCAACATTTGATATGGATGAGCGGTGTCTGGCATTTGGAGTAAAAGCCATGTCTTCTTTTCTTTTTGAAATGTTGGAATGTAGAAAAAGTGATTAAGAGGTGTTGTATGAGAAGAAGGATGAACCCATTCGTCGGTATTCTAATTATTTTAATTGCAGCCTCCGGGATTACATTACTTGTTGCTCGTATGATCAGAGACAGTCGCAATGATAATGGGGAACCTATCGGGGCTGCAACCGAAGGTGCGGCTCAGCACGAAGCGACACATACGCCAACATCTGCGCTGACAGTTACTCCAACTCAAACCCCAACCCCTACGCCTACTCCGATACCGGTGCCACCAACAGCATCCATTGAGGTAAAGGGTTTGTATCTGACAACAGGTACGGTAGGAACACCGTCCAAGCTTCAGCATTATGTGGATCTTGCCAATAAGACCGAAATTAATGCTTATGTGATTGATATCAAGGATGATTATGGGGAAATCTGCTATGAAACGCAGGTTCCACTGGCTGTTAAGCATGGGGCCTGGAAGAAGAAATACGATGTCCATGCGGTCATCAACACCTTTCATGAAAATAATATCAAGGTTATTGGCCGCATTGTTTGCTTCAGTGATCCACTGATGCCCTTGAAAGAACCCGATCTGTCTTTAAAAAATGCCAGCGGTAGTGTGTTCAAGGTTCCGCTCGATAATTCCCATCTGGCATGGTTGGATCCCTCAAATCCAGATGCATGGCAGTACCTGATCGACATCTCGAAGGAGGCAGCATCCCTTGGCTTTGATGAGCTCCAATACGATTATATTCGATTTCCAGAAACCACAAACTTCAAATATGATATGAGCTATCTTGAGCGGGAAAAGAGCGACTATATCAATGACTTTGTTCTTGCTGCCCGGGAGCAGCTGCCCGGCATAACCCTGTCAGCAGACATTTTCGGCAGCATCTGTCTTCAAAGGAGCGATGCTGGAGGAATAGGTCAGACTTTGGAAACCATCAGTGAAAAGTTTCACTATATATCACCGATGATTTACCCGTCTCATTTCGCCAACGACAGCACCCAGCACTGGTCAGGAAACGGTACGGGTACAAACATCAACGGGGTGTTGTATCCAAAACCCGACAAGGAACCTTACAACGTGATATACAACAGCCTGTTGATCACAAAGAGCAGGCTGGAGAAGGCCGGTTCTTCAACAAAGGTCAGGCCATATCTGCAGGGGTTTACCGCGGACAACTATGTGCCAGAAGGGTATTACATTCCATATGGACCACAGCAATACAGAGATCAAATTCAGGCGGTGTATGATGCTGGGTACTCCGAGTGGATATTTTGGAATGCAAGGAATACTTATGTTGAGGATGCATTTTTGCCAGAATAATGTTTAAAGCCTGGTGTAGATTATAGGGTAGATAAAAGGTGAAAAGAATATATTCTACAGCAGGCTTCCGCGGTGATGCTTCACACCTTGCATGCGGTGCGTTACCTGTTTTTTCATAGTTGTTTCTCTGAAAAACCTGTGATATGATCTCCTTTGAGGTTTCACAAATGAAAAAAGAAGTAACATGTTGAGAGGAGCTCTTATGAAAAACAGAAAGAACAACGGACAAGCCAATCCGAAAAAACAACAGCTTCCCTGGGTGCTGATATTCTTAACAATAGCCATAGTATTATCGCTTGTATTGCTCGGGCTCTATGTCTGGAAAAACCGGGCGGAGGATGACCCCGGCAAAAACGCGGTTTCACCTTCTCCGATTGCTCAGAATACAATCACACCTTCACCTGAACCCGAACAGACGGTAACACCTCAACCAACCGCAACATCTGATCCCGAACCGACTGAAGTGCCAGTACCAACTTCGGCGCCATCTATAGCTCCTTCGGTTACACCTGTGCCCAAGCTTCCTTTTGAACCCGTAAAGGCACTTTACTTAAAACCGGGATCATTCAAGAATGCTGACAGGCTTCAGCATTATATTGATCTGGCAAACAGTACTGAAATAAATGCATATGTAATAGATATAAAAGGGGATTACGGGAGAATTTATTATAAGTCGAACATCCCGGATGTAATCGCAGCAAACGCATGTGACGACTTTAACATCCATACAGTCATCCAAAAGCTGCACGACAATAATATTCGTGTTATCGGCCGGATCGTTGCTTTTAAGGATAATGTCATGACCAGCCATAACCCATCGCTTGCCATAAAACACAATGGAAAGATATTCGTAGCGCCAGACAAGTCCGAGGCACAATGGCTTGATCCGACCGTCCGCGAATCCTGGGAATATATCGGTTCCATCGTTAAAGAGGCTGTCAATTTTGGTTTTGATGAAATACAGTTCGATTATATCCGTTTCCCAGAAACTTCTCTATACACGTATGAACTGAACAACCTGGAGGAAGGAAAAACGCGACGTGACTATATTGAGGGCTTTATAGAATATATTCGTGAGATTGTCCCTGAGGGAACCATTCTGTCCGCTGACATCTTTGGTTGGCCACTGATTGCTACCAGAGACTCGGGAGAAATCGGGCAGACCGTTGAATCAATCGGATGGAACCTGGATTATATTTCGCCAATGGTCTATCCATCACATTTTGACAAGAACGGTCAGAACATCAATGGCATAAGATTTGAGAAGCCAGACATTCACCCATATGAGGTCGTATATAATACGTTACTCGTTGGGAAAAAGCGTATTGAATCTGTGGAAGGCTATAATTTGAAATGCAGGCCATTTATTCAGGGCTTTACCGCATCATACCTGGGTGAAGGTTATTATATAAATTATGGTGTTGAGGAATATCGGGCACAGATTCAGGCAGTATATGATGCTGGTTATGACGAATGGATTTTCTGGAATGCACCGAACGATTATGTAGAAGAGGCTTTTCTCCCAGAAGAAGAGTAGTGATAAGCTGAACCGTTAGATAGCTATGGGTTATGCTATTTTTTCACGGAGCAATCATGAAAAAAGAAAGGAAAGATCGATATGTCGGTATTTGAAGCCATACTATTGGGCATTGTTCAGGGTTTTGCAGAATTTCTGCCCATCAGCAGCTCCGGGCACCTGGTGCTTTTACAAAAGATCTTTAACATCCGGGAGGGTGCACTTACCTTCGATATCGCATTGCATCTGGCAACACTGGTTGCTGTGGTCTTCATATACCGGGGGAAAATTGTTGAAATTATCAAACGCCCGTTTTCAAAGCTACCGTTATATATTGTTCTGGGAACCATTCCGATCGGGATCCTGGGTTTGTTGTTCAAAGATTTGGTTGAATCCCTTTTTGAAACCGGAGCAACGCTTGGTGCAGGTTTCATCTTTACTGGAATTATCCTGATACTGGCAGAAAATGCAGGAAAGAAAGAGCGCAGCCTGGATCAGATGAAGGTCAAAGATCCATTGCTAATCGGTACTGCACAGGCTGTTGCCATGCTACCTGCTGTTTCCCGTTCAGGTATGACCATTTCGACCTCTCTGGCTCTTGGAATAGACCGAAAAACAGCTGCGGATTTCTCCTTTTTATTATCCATACCTGCGATCTTGGCAGCGGTAGTGATGGATGTATATGATATTATTCAAACTGGCGAGAATACATTGGCATCAATTGGTGCTGGTCCTCT
>JAAYKJ010000091.1 GCA_012522505.1 Clostridiaceae bacterium | reverse complement strand
GAGACGATCACGCGATGGCAGGGCAGGACGATCGGCAGCGGATTGCGGCCGTTGGCGGCGCCGACGGCGCGCGTCGCCGACGGCCTGCCGAGTTATACTCAAAGAAATAAGCTGGTCTATCGGGAGCAGCGGTCGCTTCAGGGCTTGGTTTGCTCGCAGTATCCGGCTCTGAGACATTCTGACTATGACCCCCGTTGAGGAGCAAAGCCATCACGATGCCTGCAATCACCAATATTGCTAAAACAATAACCATAACTGTATTTTTATTTTTCATGGATTATCCCTCTTCCTTTTTCTTATTAAACGCCTTGATATATCCCAATAACTCCAGTTCCGAAAATTGCATTTCTATCGTTTGGTTATAAAATGCAATCTTTCCATCCCAGATTTTTTTAAGTTCCGCATCTTCTCTGTGATCCCTCAGATTATATTTTTCTGTCAGTATTCTCCCAAAATACTCAGACATTTTTTCAGCTCCGGAAAGATTCAAATGCAATCCTCCGTCATAAGTATCGGTGCTGTAATCAATGCCTATCTCATCAGTATAATCCAAAAAGTTTATATAATAAAGATCATTTTCCTCTGCATAAGCACGCATTTGCTCATCCCATTCATCATACCAATGGGGATACAGGCTTGGAGCCTTTATTAAAACAAGTTCAATATCATTTTCTTTGCATAAGGCAGTCATTTTGTCCAAATAATGATAACATATTTCGCTAAACTCATAGTTCGGCAGTCTCTTCTTTGTTGGTATTGTTGTCACCGCTTTGGTATCAACACGCATCAGGTATCCGTTATGGGATATTCTTTCCCGTTTCAGCCAATATTTCAAATCCTCTGAGGTTAATTCACTCCATCTGGAATGGTAGCGGAGGATCGGAAAAAGATACGTAATAAACTTTTCTTCTTCCATCATCGATGCCCTGATAGCCTTGAGCTTGGTAATAGACATGGGCATATCGTCCAAAGCCATACGGTTGTATGCCTCTTTTTGCGGCACATCATACTTCATGGACAGCACATTAAAAACCACTACTTCAGGTTTTTCATAGCGCAGGGTTTCCTCAAGCAAATAATAGGAATGCCATATCAACTGCTGGGCACTGCCACGAATAAAGCTGGTAATTCCGAACTTTTCCCACAATGTAATGGGTGAAAAGCTTTCGTAAACTTCACAGTCACCCACGAAAATGACATCGTGATCCTTTTCCTTTTCCTGATAATACTCGGAAATCAAAGCTCCTTCAAGAATTTGAGTCATATATTTGGGCATGAGAAGTTTCTCAAGAAACACCAAAATGATTATTGTAACCAAGGCTGCCGCGGCAACCTGTAATATCTTCGTTTTCTTCATCATTCTCTTCCTCGTGAAACATGGGACGGTTTTACCCATTGATATATCACTTCAACGTTACTTTATTACATGGTTTCGTTCGTTTTTTTTCAAAACCAAGGTTAAAATTGGTTATATATAAACTGATTGCTGTCGTAGCCAATCCCATACGCACCTAAGGTGATAACCGATATCAGCAGGACGATGTTAATCGCATAACGCAACAGCAAAGGTCCATTCTCCATCTTCTCCCAAACGTTACCACTTCTTTGCTTCAAACTGAACATCACCAATATAACAACACCTATAGCCAATACATAGTAATCGGATTTCTCCAGTCCTAAATCAAGCAGTGCACCCTGAAATACGTCGCTGAATCTCCACTTTGTGAACATCGTACCAAACATTTTAAACGAAGTGCCCACATCTCTGTAGCAATCCAATATTCTGATCGAACACATCAAAAGAAAGGTGCGCATCACCTGGAACAAGCGAAAACCATAGGTTCCGCGCAAATTAAACCGATTATGAAATTTTGAATAAAACGGCTCAAACTCTTGGGAAACAATAATCACAAAACAGTTCATCAGCCCCCATACAATAAAATTCCAGCTGGCACCATGCCAGATACCGGTTGCAAACCATACGGTTATGGATGACAGGTATACCGGAACCCGTTTCCCAATTTTTTCTCCCAACTTGGTCCTGCTGGTTTTTGACAGTTTCAGCATGGGTGAGCTGATGGATATCGGATAGAAAACATAATCTCTGAACCATGTTCCCATAGTAATGTGCCATCGTCTCCAATACTCCGTAATGGATTTGGAAAAGAAAGGCCGCTGAAAGTTCTCCTGCACCTTAATTCCAAATACTTGCGCGATACCGATTGTGATGTCTATGCCGCCGGTAAAATCTGCATATAGTTGTACGGCATAAAATAACATACCGATAAAAACAAAAATGCCCTGGTAGTTCTCTGGATCCTTCGTGATCGTGTTCACCGCCACCAGAATACGATCCGCGATGACCAATTTTTTAAAAAAACCCCATAGGATTCTTTGAAGCCCGAAGGTGACGTTCCTGCCATCGAATGAATGCTCTGCAAACAGAGTTTTACTCAGATCATCAAATCGGCTGATCGGCCCCTGAATCAACTGCGGGAAAAAAGATACGAATAACGCAAGCTTGCCCAGGTTTTTCTCGGGCAGATATTTCCCGCGGTAAACATCAACAAGATACCCTACCGTCTGAAAGGTATAAAAAGAAATTCCCATCGGAAGGGCCAGATCCATGAAGGATATTTCTTGGGAGTGAAAAAGACGCAGGACTGCATTGGCATTGGAAATTGCGAAGTTTGTATACTTTAGCACCGCCAGGATTCCCAGATCTACAAACAGGCACAAGATCAGGAGCTTTTTCTGCTTCGCTTTAATGATCTCTCTGTATGCTTTCTTTTCATCTCTGGATAGGGTTGCCTTGTTCTCCTTCAAAAAGATATCTCGTCGTGTATGAAGCTTTCCGATTTCTATGGTGATCAGATAGGTGGTTAAAATTGTAACCACCATAAAGGCCAGGTTGTCCTAACCCGAATAGCTATAAAATACAAAACTGGCCACAAGCAGAAGCATCCACTGGAACCTCTTCGGAATCAGGTAATAGGCGATGAACAATATCAATAAAAATAAAATAAACTCATAGGAAGTAAATAACATAACATTCGGATCCTCTTTAAAAAGTACTGGGTTGGTAAAACGCTCCAAAACCTTTCCAACGCATATGGCAAACAGGTCTTTTCATAAAGCGTCATGTTGGAGATTACTCATCCTGCAGTCGCTCAATCAACCGATATAACGCTTCTGCCGAGTTAAAATTTTGCGGAATGATCTCGTCCACTGGGATTCTCACATCATATTCTTCATGGATTTCCGAGATCAGAGTAATAATATCGAAAGAATCCAAAACCTTTCCGTCGATCAGTGATTCATTGGTTTTAAAGTCAACCTCTGGATGCAGCTCCTGCAAAATATTCATTAATGCTTCCATTTAATCAGACTCCTTTTTTCGGATATATTTTTTCTTTAGTAACAGGCGATTGATTTTCCCGTTATTCGTCAGCGGCATTGTGTCCAGCTTATCCACCAGATTTGGAATCATATATCTGGGAAGCTTGCCTTTGGCATATTGAACCACTTCAGCCTTTGAAGGGCTACCCATATAACACAGGATTATCTTTTTTCTTTCATCATCAAAGATACAGCAAGAATTTACAATTCCGTCCATCCGGTTCATCACCATCTCAATTTCGCCCAGTTCAATACGGTGACCCATATGTTTGATTTGATAATCTTTTCGGGATAAGAAAACCAGTTCCCCGTGCTCGTTATACTTCCCAATGTCCCCGGTACGATATATCAATTCCGGATACTTGTCATTCAAAGGGTTTTGCACAAACACCTCGCCGGTCTTGTCAAAATCCCTGTAATATCCCATCGTCAGGGATGTACCGCGAATACAGATTTCACCGGGTTCTCCCTTCAAGGCCTCTTTGTTATTCTCATCCAATAACAATATTTCCTTGTTTTTAAAGGGTTTTCCGATGGGGATGACGTCCTTCTCGGTAAATTCTCTGTCCACTTCATAATAGCATGACATTCCAGTAGCTTCCGTCGGTCCGTATAGATTGATAAACCTTGCGTTGGGTAGGGTTTTCTTCCAAAGCAGGAATTGCTTCATCGGAAAAACCTCGCTGCCAAACGCAATAGTATGCAGCGTCTTTGGAATTACCTTGTCGAATACACCCAACCCGGAGATCAAGGTTAGGGCTGGAACCACCCAGCATATCGTATTAATGTTTTTTTCATTCAGAAACTCCACCAGTTTCAGAGGAAACATAAAAAGCTCTTTGGGAATGATCACTGCAGTCGCGCCAAATTTCAGGGTTGGATAGATTTCCTTCAGGGATGCGTCTACATACAGAGGTGTCTGATTCCCAAATATCGTATTTTCATCAATCCTTAGGATATCCGACAGGTTCTCAATATAGTCTATCACCGAACGGTGGCATGCAACAACACCTTTGGGTACACCGGTCGATCCGGATGTAAAAACAACATAGACAGGGTCTGTATCGATTGCCCTGTCGGCGATCTGCTTCAGGATCGCTTCATCCGGACTGGTTTTCGCAAGCTCATCATAATCACAAACCCTTCCGGCATAGGTAAATCTGCGAATTGCATCCCGGGTCGAATCATCACAGATAATCGCTTCGGGCTGAAGTCTCTCGAAAATCATCTCTATCCGGTGAGATGGCATTTCTTCATCTATGGGAACATAATAATTTCCGCCATATACAACACCCAAAAAGGCAACAATTGTTTTGGGATGCTTTCTCATGAATACCACGATCGGTTTTTTATATAGCCCCATTTGTGCCAAGGCCGTTCCAACTGCCCTGGCACTGTCATATACTTCCTTGAATGAAAGCTGCTCTAACTCATTCGCATAGCAGGTTTTGTCGGGACATTTGTGCACAATATTCTCAAGATACTCAAGAATATTCGTTTGTCTGTTCATTTTATCATAACTCCTGTCCTGTCTTTCAGTACCGTCACATAAGGTTGCCCGTCGGATTGGATTAACCTCTGGCGCTTATTATTATATAACCAAATGCTTATATTTGCTATTCAATCTGCCACCACACAGCAGGATCGATTTTCTCGCCAGAACCTCCATTGCATCCAGATAACCCGAACCCAGCGGGTAATCCCTATGAATCATGGATAATTCCGTGCATCCCAAAATGATGGCTTGCGCACCATGCTCTCTTAACTCGTTTTCAACCGAAACAAAATCATCCATTAAAACAGGCTTGTTTGCCTTGATGCTTCCATAAATTATTTCCATGATTCGTTCCTGACCGGCAGAAGAAGGCTCAACAACCGAGATGCCCTGTTCGTTCAAGCCCTTTTTGAAAAAACCACTGGCAATCGTCCCATCGGTGGCCATCAGACCAACCTTCCTTATTCCCTCTTCTCTTAAGCAGGCTGCGGTTTCGTAAATCATGTCAATAATGGGTACCGCTATTCTGTCTTGCAGCTCCCTATAAAAAAAGTATGCCGTCACGCATGGAATTGCAATATATTCAACATTTTGACCTGCAAGCAGCCTACCGGCAGAAATAATTGCATCCAATGGGCTATCCTTACTTTTTCCAACAATAAAGCTTGTCCTGTCAGGGGTATCCGGCCTGCAGCAAACGATCATTGGGATATGTTCATTGTCGGCTCTGGCATCTGTCATCTTAGCCACCAGTTCCATAAAATACGCTGTTGCCAATGGCCCCATGCCTCCGATTACACCTAGCTCCTTCGTAATTTCTCCCCCTTTACCCAAACTGCAATCATGCTTTTTTGTTTTCGTATATGTTGAACCCATCAGTTTTTGGCTCGGAGAGCCAGAATTTCTTCGGTTGGTTTCGCTTCCGATACGGGATAGTTTTCCCTGTCATAACGATAGTAATAATTGTTTGGTCCAGCACGCCTTGAAAAAGCATCAAGCTCTTCGGTGGTCAACATAAATGAAACCAGCTTAGGAATATGGATACAGGCATCAAAATGATACCATCCCTGCCCATAATTGACCATATGCCAGTAATGGTTTGTTTCTTCGCCCATCGATGCTCTTTCCACGCTTAGGGTCTGAATACCTATCCGGTTTAGCAGCAGCTCGGACATGGAATAATAGGTAAAGCAGTCACCCACAGCCCTGGTAATCCCTCTGTGGGCTTCCTTCATCCAATCTGTTTTATCAGACGAACCGACGTAGGTTAAATGGGTGTTGATATATTTATAAATCGCCCAAGACTTTTCCAGTATGGTCATATCCTCTGTTGTGATTTCGGCCAGTACTTCATCAGCAAGCTTTTCCAATTCCTCTTTTGTAACCGATTGCTGCTTAACCGTAACCGTTACTTCCACAGTTGTTTCGTTGCCAGAGGAATCTACGGCCGTGTAATAAAGGGGATATTCCCCTTCAACTTTCAGGTTCACCTGGCTGCTGTCAACAGAAATCGAAACTTCCCCGTCCTCATCGTCCTCAGCATATACGCCCTTCTTATAGGACACAGGCTGTCCGATATATACGGTGGTTTTTTTCGCACCATATATTTGGGGTGGAACCCTATCCACCACCTCAATGACCGAATCATAAAGGATACCATCAACATTGACCTGAACCGGGAAGCTGCCAACACGATCAAATTGAAGGGAATCCTCTACCAGGGACAGATTGTCCGCATGGACCTCAGGTTTTAGAAATGATGTCATATCGATTTCTTCCGTGCCTTTTTCAACCTGTATGGATTCCAGAATTTTTGATATTCTGACACTTGTTTCATATTCGGTCGTGTTCCCGGAGGTGTCTGTAAGAACCAGTGTAACAGGCTGGGTGTTTACCTGTGTAAAATCAGGAGGGTTCTTGTATGTAACCGTAACATCAGTAACATCCTCAATTGATGTAACAAAGTCTTCAGGTTTAATTTCTTCAGGCTCATTCCTCTCCAGCTTCTTTACGCTTCCTTTTGGTGGCGTGGTATCGACAACCTCCAGAACCGATTTATATTTTCTAAGGCCAACCTTGATCTCTATATCATATTGACCAGGGACAGAGGCTGAGAGTAAAGAAATGTCGGTGATATAAACTGCTTCAGCATTAGGCTTGTTTAAGAAATCAATTGCGGATGGTAACTCGCCCCCCGCTTCAATTGTTATACTTTCTACTACTCCTTTGCCGCCAAACATAATAATTAAAATTATAATCTCCACTACCAGAAAGATACCAATAAATTTAAGGTATCTTCGTTTGGGTCTTCGTTTCAAACTTATCCACCTCATTATATCCATTTCCTGTTTATCTATACAGGGCTCGTGCTAAAAAAATACGTATCTATGATACCACATGAGCAAATTCAATTCTATAGGTTTTTATCAAATGCTCCTAAGACACCTGTTTCTCACACCCTATATACTTGAAATACAGCTGTGCATATCGGAAACTACGCTTCATATGCAAGAGCTGTATAGTTCAGTAGCAGACACCTTTTTTGCCACTTTGATCTCAGTTCAAAGGAGCATACCGTTCCATCACCTTTTCTGCCGTTTTAATACCATCCACCGCAGCGGATATGATGCCGCCAGCATAACCTGCTCCTTCTCCAACGGGATAAAGGCCACGGACATTGCTTTCAAATCCCTCATCACGGCTGATCCTTACCGGCGAAGAACTGCGGGTCTCTACCCCAGTAAGGATACTGTCATGCATTGCAAAGCCCTTGAGCTTCTTATCAAAATAAGCAATCGCCTCTTTCATGGTTTCGATCACATACCCGGGCAGGCATTGGCTGATCGGTGCAAAGACTACACCGGGCTTATAGGTTGGCTTTACACTTCCCCATCCGGTGCTGAGCCGGTCGGCAAGAAAATCTCCTGTAAGTTGAACCGGTGCCCTGTAATCATTTCCGCCTATCTCAAACGCCAAGTGTTCCCAATTCCTTTGAAAATCTACACCAGCCAGCGGATGATTGCCAGAGAAATCAGCAGGGGTCACCCCAACCAACAAAGCCGCATTTGCGTTTTCCCCATCTCTTTTATATTCGCTCATACCGTTCGTGACAACGCAGTTTTCCTCGGAAGCTGCAGCAACGACGTACCCTCCCGGACACATGCAGAAGGTATACGCGGATCTTCCGCTTTTTGAGTGAAAGGAAAGCTTGTAATCAGCTGCTCCAAGACCAGTTTGTTCTGCACTGGCTCCATATTGGGCAAGATTAATTACATGCTGGGGATGTTCTATCCGTACACCGATGGAAAAGGATTTCGGCTGCATCAAAATCCCTCTCTGATACAAGACCTCAAATGTATCCCGGGCGCTGTGACCGATTGCAAGCAACACAATATCGCAGCGCAATTTCTCATTATCGTTGATGATAACTGCTTTTATTTTATTCTTTTCAATGATGAAATCCGTAACCTTGGCCTTGAATCTTACTTCCCCGCCATGGGCGATGATGTCCTTACGAATATTTTTCACCGCATTTTTCAACAGATCTGTTCCAATATGAGGTTTGCTGATGTATGCGATCTCTGGTGGCCCGCCTGCTGAAATGAGTTCCTTCAGTACCCTATCGCATCGTCTATCACTGATCAGCGTTGTCAGCTTTCCGTCGGAAAAAGCACCTGCTCCGCCTTCTCCAAACTGCACATTGCTATCCGGTTCCAACAGCCCTTTGTTCCAGAAACGATTTACTTTGGTTGTCCTTGTATCCACATCCTCTCCTCTTTCCAGAAGGATGGGGCGATATCCGTTTCTTGCAAGCATCAGACCCGCAAACAACCCCGCAGGACCCGTGCCAATGACGATTGGACGTTCAGTCATGCGTTCGGTGCCGGTTTGTACTGGTTTATGGATTTCTTCAGGTATCGGTGTCAACCCTTTCGAAGTGCTCTTTGCATAAATCCTTTTTCCATTCACGAGCTCAAGGTTGACGGTATATACATAAACAATGGCATCCTTTTTTCTTGCGTCAATGGATCTTTTGAATATTGTGAAGTTCTTCAGCTGTTCATCCCTTATTCTTAGCCTGGAAAGTATTTTTTTCCGCAAAGCGGCTCTTTCAGAATGCTCATCCAGGGCTTCATCAATTCCTATCCTGATGTTGGTAAGCCTAAACATACATCCTCCTCACAGATTCTGTGAAAATCTCTTTCGTTGATCCTATCAGATGTTCTCATGTAATTACTTTTTTTCGATAATTTACGGTATAACATAAAGTACATTCAGGCTGTTCCGCTGATGGGCTGTTTCGTATATGAGAAAAAGCCTCTCTTTTACTCAGCCGCATATTTTCCCGCGATATAGCCTGATGACCAGGCCCATTGCAGATTGAAACCACCACACTGTCCATCAATGTCCATAACTTCACCGGCAAAAAACAAGCCCGGTACCAATTTTGATTCCATGGTTTTTTCATCGATCTCAGCTGTATTGATACCTCCAGCAGTCACCTGAGCGCTGGGCCAGCTTCTGGTTCCCCTGATCCTAAACCTCCAGTCGGTTAGCAATTTGATAAGTGCTTCCCGTTCTCTCATCGAAACATCAGCAACTGGCTTCTTCAGATCGTCGAGCCCTGCTTCCCGCAGTACAACCGGGATCAGCCTTTTGTTTATCAACCCCACCAGGCTGAAATCGACAGGCTTACCGGTATCCAGACTGAAGCGCCGGTTGATAATTTTTGTCAACTCTTCCACTGGTTTTTCCGATAGAACAAGCTTTAGCATCGCTTTTTTCCCCTCGCGAAGCAGTTCACCAGCCTTTCTGCTGATCTGCAGAACAGGTGGACCCGATACCCCGTAATTAGCAAATAGAATGTCTCCCCGATCCTTCGCCAAGACCTTGTTGTTATGCAGAATTTCCGCAGTACCTACAAACTTCACCCCTTCTATTCTTTTGAAGAAGGAGCCTTCAAGCATAATTTGTACCAGTGCTGGAAAAATATCAACCATTGTATGCCCAAGCTTTAAGGCCAGTTCATAGCTGTTTCCATCAGAACCTGTGGAAGGCATGGCTTTCCCGCCGACTGCTATAATGACTCTGTCGGCTTGATACATGCCACCGTTTTCGGTTTCAGCTATGAACAAGTCTTTTTTTTTCTGGATTCGCCTGATACAGGTGTCTGGAATTACAGCAATTCCCGTTCTGTTGATCTCATATAGAAAAACGTCCAGAATACTTG
>JAAYKJ010000090.1 GCA_012522505.1 Clostridiaceae bacterium | reverse complement strand
CCATTGCTCGGATTGTGTGTATTTTACTTTTACTCCTGATTCTCATAACAGCAATTACGGTGTATGCAGTTTGTTCTCGGTCCGTAAATGCGATGGCAGCCGAAAAAAAGCCTGCTCAAAATTCACAAAAAGGCGCTCATGTTCTGCATAATGCGATTAGGCGATTTAGGTCGATTCGGTGAAACGAGTTTTCCTGTTTCAATAAAAAACCGGTAGCGACGCTACCGGTTTTTCAACTCTTATCATAGTTTTTCAAGATATATACTGTCCTGTTCCTCTGACTGCAGTGTTCCGGTATCAACCTCAATGTCACGATATATAGGCATTCCGGTACCTGCGGGGATCAACTTACCGATGATAACATTTTCCTTCAGGCCAAGCAATGGATCAACCTTACCTTTGATCGCAGCTTCGGTAAGAACCCTGGTGGTTTCCTGGAAAGATGCGGCAGACAGGAATGAATCGGTAGCCAGGGATGCCTTTGTAATACCGAGCAGCGCCCTTTTTCCCTCACTTGGACGCAACCCCTGTTCTATCGCTTGAGCGTTGGCTTCTTCAAACTCAAACATGTCTATAAGGCTTCCTGGCAGCAGATTGGTATCTCCTGCTTCATCAACCTTAACCTTACGCAGCATCTGACGGACAATCACTTCGATGTGCTTGTCGTTGATATCAACGCCCTGCAACCTGTAAACCTTTTGCACTTCCCGAAGCAAATAGGACTGAACAGCCTGCACTCCCTTAATCTTCAAGATATCGTGCGGATTTACCGAACCTTCGGTAAGTTCGTCACCTGCTTCAATCTCCTCTCCATCGTCCACTTTTACCCTGGATCCGTATGGAATGAGGTAGGTATTCGCTTCTCCGGATTTATTGGTTACAACGATCTCACGTTTTTTCTTGGTTTCACGCAAAGAAACTGTACCGGCGATTTCTGAAATAATGGCAAGGCCCTTTGGCTTTCTTGCTTCAAAAATCTCCTCAACATGGGGCAGACCCTGTGTAATATCATCTCCTGCAACACCACCGGTATGGAAAGTACGCATTGTAAGCTGCGTACCGGGCTCTCCGATAGACTGGGCGGCGATAATACCTACAGCCTCTCCAACATTACACTCTTCCCCTGTTGCCAGATTCAGCCCGTAGCACTTCGCACATACACCAGTCCTGGATCGACAGGTTAGCAATGAACGAATCTTCACCTTCTTCAAACCGCATTCGACCACTTTATGAGCGGTTTTTTCATCAATCAGCTGGTGGTGTTTAACCATGACTTCCTTCGTTTTGGGGTTGATAATGTCTTCAGCGGCGTAACGTCCGGTTAGACGTTCTTCAAGGCTTTCTATCTTCTCACCATTTGTAACAATATCAGTCAGGGCAATCCCTTCGTCGGTACCACAATCTATCTCACGAACAATAACATCCTGGCTGACATCCACCAAACGGCGGGTAAGGTAACCGGAGTCTGCTGTTCTAAGGGCAGTGTCGGCCAAGCCTTTTCTGGCACCATGAGTAGAAATAAAGTATTCCAAAACGTTCAGACCTTCACGGAAATTGGAACGAATTGGAATCTCAATCGTCTCTCCTGAAGTGTCTGACATCAGGCCGCGCATACCGGCGAGCTGACGGATTTGGTTTACATTACCACGGGCGCCCGAATTTGACATCATGTATACCGGGTTAAACTTATCCATGCTGGCAATCAATGCATTTTTGACATCTTCCGTCGTTTTATTCCATGCGTTAACAACTGCATTTTTCCGTTCGTCTTCGGTGATCATTCCTCTGCGGTACTGTTTGGAAATCATTTCAACCTTCTTATCGGTTTCTTCAAGATACTTCTGCTTTATCTCTGGGATAATCATATCGGATATCCCGATCGTGATGGCTCCCTTTGTAGAATACTCAAACCCAAGCCTTTTTATATCATCAAGAACCAGGGCTGTCTTATTGGCACCGTTTACGCGGATGCATCTATCAATAATCTTGGCCAACTCTTTTCTGCCCACCAGAAAATCAACTTCAAGCCTGAACATATTTTCTGGATCGTCCCTGTCCACAAAACCGAGATTTTGCGGTATGGCCTGGTTGAAAATCAATTGTCCGACAGTCGCATCTACGATCCCATACTTTGTCACATTATCTATCGTTTTAACAATACGTACCTTGATTCGGGCATGGAGTGAAATGTATTTATTCTCATAAGCCAATATGGCTTCCTCTGGAGAACTGAACGTCTTGCCTTCGCCAAGGGCACCTTCTTGTTCGACGGTCAAATAATAACTGCCAAGAACCATGTCCTGCGTGGGTACGGTAACAGGCTTACCGTCCTGAGGCTTCAACAGGTTGTTCGCAGAAAGCATCAAAAACCTCGCTTCAGCCTGTGCTTCAGCAGACAACGGCACGTGTACGGCCATTTGGTCACCGTCAAAATCCGCGTTATATGCGGTACATACCAACGGATGCAGCTTCAAAGCACGGCCCTCAACCAATACCGGTTCAAAAGCCTGAATGCCAAGGCGATGCAGTGTCGGAGCGCGGTTCAGAAGAACTGGATGCTCTTTAATTACTTCTTCGAGCACATCCCATACCTCGGTGCGAACACGCTCTACCATTCTCTTGGCGCTTTTGATATTATGGGCAAGCCCTCCTTCAACAAGCTTTTTCATAACAAAAGGCTTGAACAGTTCCAGCGCCATTTCCTTTGGCAAGCCGCACTGGTATATTTTTAACTCTGGACCGACAACAATTACAGAACGCCCGGAATAGTCCACGCGTTTTCCAAGCAGGTTCTGGCGAAAACGGCCCTGTTTTCCCTGCAGCATGTCTGAAAGCGATTTCAGCGGTCTGTTGCCAGGGCCTGTAACAGGACGTCCCCGGCGCCCGTTGTCAATAAGCGCGTCAACCGATTCCTGCAACATCCTTTTTTCATTACGGACGATGATCTCGGGCGCACCCAAATCCAGAAGCCTCTTCAAACGGTTGTTTCGATTGATGACACGGCGATATAAATCATTCAGATCACTTGTGGCGAAACGTCCACCGTCCAACTGCACCATAGGACGCAGTTCGGGTGGTATAACAGGGACCACATCCAGAATCATCCACTCTGGCCTGTTCCCGGAGTTACGGAAGGCTTCAACCACTTCCAGCCTTTTGATGGCACGGACCTTTTTCTGCCCGCTGGTCTCTTCCAGCTCGGTGCGAAGCTCTTTCGCCATCGCATCCAGATCGATCTCCGCCAGCAATTCTTTGATGGATTCAGCACCCATTCCAGCACGGAAATGATCACCGAACTTATCGATACTGTCTCTATATTCCTTTTCATTTAAGATCTGTTTTTTTGATAACGGCGTAAGGCCGGGATCGATAACAACGTAGGAGGCAAAATACAGGATTTTTTCCAGCGCCCTCGGCGACATATCCAGCAACAGCCCCATGCGGCTGGGAATTCCTTTGAAGTACCAGATATGGGAAACAGGCGCAGCAAGCTCGATATGCCCCATGCGTTCACGGCGTACCTTGGAACGCGTAACCTCTACGCCACATCGATCACATACTATCCCCTTATACCGGATGCGCTTGTATTTTCCACAATGGCACTCCCAGTCTCTGGTAGGACCAAATATTCTTTCACAGAACAACCCATCTCGTTCGGGCTTTAGGGTTCTATAGTTTATCGTTTCTGGTTTTTTTACCTCTCCACGGGACCATTCGCGTATTTTTTCCGGAGAAGCCAAGCCTATCCGTATAGCATCAAAATTGTTCAATTCAAACACGCCCTGTCACCTCCTATATGTCATCATCATCTTCCAGTAAATCATCATCGTCTGCTGCGAACAGTTCATCAACAGCATCCTCATCCAACTCATCAGCATTGTCTAGATTATCCAGATCGATGTCAACAACGTTAAAATCCTCATCCACAAACTCACCGGTATCTTCATAACTCTGCTCGGCCGCGGCAAATAATTCATCCTCGCGGCCTTCCAAGTTGACATCCAGCTCTTCCAGATCATCATCGACAGATTCCTTGATCTCTATTTCTTCCCGCTCTTCACTGAACACCTTCACATCCAGTGCCAGTGACTGAAGCTCTTTCATCAAAACCTTAAAGGATTCGGGTATCCCAGGTTCCGGAACATTTTCACCTTTGACAATGGCCTCATAGGTTTTTACACGACCTATGACATCGTCGGATTTAACGGTTAAGATTTCCTGAAGGCTGTATGCAGCACCATAAGCCTCCAACGCCCACACTTCCATTTCTCCAAAGCGCTGACCACCAAATTGGGCTTTACCGCCAAGGGGCTGCTGTGTAACCAGGGAGTATGGGCCCGTGGAACGGGCGTGGATCTTATCATCCACCAAGTGAGCAAGCTTCAGGTAATACATGTAACCAACGGTTACACGATTATCGAAGGGTTCACCAGTCCGTCCGTCATATAGAACCGTTTTGCCATCTTCAGGCAAACCAGCTTTGATCAATGTATCAATAACATCCTGCTCGTTTGCGCCGTCAAATACAGGGGTGGCAATCTTCCAGCCCAGCACTTTGGCCGCGTAGCCCAGATGGACTTCCAGAACCTGCCCAATATTCATACGGGATGGTACACCAAGCGGATTCAAAACAACTTGCAGGGGAGTACCATCGGGCAGAAACGGCATGTCTTCCACTGGAAGGATGCGGGAAATAACGCCCTTATTACCATGGCGTCCTGCCATCTTGTCTCCGACCGATACCTTCCTTTTCTGAGCCACATACACGCGCACCAATTGGTTAACGCCGGGTGGCAGTTCATCCCCGTTTTCGCGGGTGAATACCCTAACGTCCACGATAATACCGGACTCACCGTGGGGTATGCGAAGGGATGTATCCCTGACCTCCCTGGCCTTTTCACCAAATATTGCCCGCAGCAGCCTCTCTTCTGCTGTAAGCTCGGTTTCTCCCTTCGGTGTGACTTTACCAACCAAAACATCACCCGCACGAACCTCGGCACCAATACGGATAATCCCACGCTCATCCAGATCTTTCAATGAATCCTCGCTGACATTGGGGATGTCACGGGTAATTTCTTCAGGCCCCAGTTTGGTATCGCGGGATTCAGATTCATACTCCTCAATATGAATGGAAGTATATACATCGTCCCGAACCAGTTCTTCACTGATCAGGATGGCATCCTCATAATTGTAACCCTCCCAGGTCATGAAACCGATAAGCACGTTCTTTCCAAGAGCGATTTCACCATTGTCGGTGGAAGGGCCGTCTGCGATGACATCCCCTTCTTTGACAACTTCACCCTTTTTCACAATCGGGCGTTGGTTGATGCAAGTTCCCTGATTCGATCTTTGATATTTTAACAACTTATATTGATCTGTCTTTCCGTTATCCAAGCGAACTACAATTTCACCTGCAGTAACTTTTTCGACAACACCGTCATTCCTGGCCAGAATAACAACACCTGAGTCCCTTGCGGCTTTATATTCTATGCCAGTTCCAACAAGCGGTGTTTCGGTGCGGATTAGCGGAACTGCCTGACGCTGCATGTTCGACCCCATCAGGGCACGGTTGGCGTCATCGTTCTCCAGGAACGGGATCATTGCAGTGGCAACCGATACCAGCTGTTTCGGGGACACATCCATGTAATCCACCTTATCCGCATCCACCTCAAGGATCTCATCATGGAATCGGCAGCCGATACGCCTGCTCGTGAAATGCCCGTTCTCGTCGAGGGGCTCATTGGCTTCCGCAACAATATATCCGTCTTCTTCATCGGCTGTCATATAGAAAACCTCATCGGTTACACGCTTGTTTTCCTTGTCTACCCGCCGGTATGGTGCTTCTATAAAGCCGTATTCATTGATCCGGGCATAGGTGCTTAAGGAACCGATCAAGCCGATGTTCGGGCCTTCAGGAGTTTCAATGGGACACATACGGCCGTAATGAGAATGGTGAACGTCACGAACCTCAAACCCTGCCCTTTCACGGGACAGACCTCCTGGGCCCAATGCGCTTAAGCGGCGTTTATGTGTCAGCTCGGCCAGAGGGTTGGTTTGGTCCATAAACTGTGACAACTGAGAACTGCCGAAGAACTCTTTGATCGCTGCTGCCACAGGTCGTATATTGATTAAGGCCTGTGGTGTAACAATGTCAATATCTTGAATGGTCATTCTTTCACGGACAACACGTTCCATCCTTGCAAGACCTATTCTAAACTGGTTCTGCAAAAGCTCACCAACAGAACGGAGCCGTCGGTTGCCCAGATGGTCGATATCATCTAAGCTACCGATACCATCATCAAGATGAAAAATGTAGTTCACGGAAGAGACAATATCTTCAATGGTTATATTCTTCGGAACGAGCAAATCCTTATTATTGATAACCGCAATTTTGATATCTTCATCATTGTCGTATTCCTTCAGGATTTCCTGAAGCACATCATACCGGACCTTTTCAGTAATGCCCGCATCTGATGCTTTGAAATTGACGAAAGGCTGTAACTCTACGGTGTTATTACCAATGACGCGCACCGTTTTACCGTTGACATCAATATGAACCACGTTCACACCGGAGTTTTGGATCTGCCAGGCCAACTCTTCAGATATGACTTCACCCTTGTTAACAAGAATTTCACCGGTTTGGGCATCAGGAATATTCTCTGCGGCAACCTGTCCCCAGATCCGAATGGCTAGAGCAAGCTTCTTATTAAATTTGTATCGCCCCACCTTTGAAAGGTCATAGCGTTTGGGATCAAAGAAGAGATTATTTAATAGAGTACCCGCACTTTCAACCGTGGGAGGTTCACCGGGACGCAGACGTTTATATACCTCAAGTAGCCCTTCCTCCTCACTCTTGGTGCTGTCCTTTTGAATGGTTGCCAAAAGCTTCTCGCTTTCGCCAAACAATTGCAACAGTTGTGCATCTGTGCCAAAGCCCAGTGCTCTCAGAAAAACAGTTATGGGCAATTTACGGGTACGATCAATTCTGACCGAAACAATGTTGTTTGAATCGGTTTCATACTCCAGCCAGGCACCTCTGTTGGGAATAACCGTGTTGGAGTGTAGCTTTTTCCCGGTCTTGTCCCGGTCCATCGCGTAGTATATACCCGGAGAACGCACCAGCTGGCTGACAATGACACGCTCGGCGCCATTGATAACAAAGGTACCCGTATCTGTCATCAACGGGAAATCACCCATGAAGATTCCTGTTCCTTGACTTCGCCGGTTTCCTTGTTAATCAGCCGGACCTTTACCTTCAGGGGTGCTGAATAGGTTGTATCCCGTTCCTTGCACTCCTGCACGGTATATTTTATGTTATCATCCAGCGAGTAGCCAATAAACTCCATAACCAGGTTTCCTGTATAGTCACTGATAGGGGAAACATCTCGTAAAACCTCTTTCAGGCCTTCCTTGAGAAACCATTCGTATGAATTCTTCTGAACTTCAATCAAGTTTGGCATTTCAAGGACTTCATGAATCTTCGAGTAGCTCATACGGGTGGTCTTGCCTAATTGTATAGCATGCGCCATTCACTATCACCTCATACTGTCATTGTGTTTATCCATAGACTTCTGTCGCGCGGTATAAAACCTGAAACAGAAGAACAGAATAAGCTAAACATTAGTCAATTTTTTTCATCCCGGCATCAGCCGCGGTATGTACTTCATGTGAAAAAACAAGAGATATCTTTCAGGGCAACAAAAATAGATTAGGAAAAATGCGTATCTTAAACGTGAACCTAATCTCAATCATCATATTATAGGATTACATCATTATAGTCCAAACGCTATCATTCTCCCAATCTATCATTTAGCTGTAAATTACTTTAAACTATATTGTGCCCTACGCATTTATGTGTTATAATTTGTTCATAGAGTATTTCCCATAGGGTAATCAGAGCCTGGACACAATATGATAATGCAGTTTATAATTCTACCACAGGCATTTGCTAAAGTCAATGCTTTTTTAATATTACTCCTGAGAAGTTGCTATAAGCACAAAGACTGCTATGCTCTCTTATCAGTTTCATTAAAATATGGAAACCTACCTTTAGAAAATGGTGTTCGGTACTAAAACATATAAAACAGAGGTCAAGTTTTTTGT
>JAAYKJ010000089.1 GCA_012522505.1 Clostridiaceae bacterium | reverse complement strand
TTAGACATAATATATCCCTCCCGTTTTTACTTTGATAACAATTCTCTTGTTTAAACTTTTTTGTATTTATCATGCCCATACAGATCATAGGGTGTTATCTGATAAACATAATAATTTAACCAGTTTGAAAAAAGAAGGTTTGAGTGTCCACGCCATAAACAGGTTCCTTGCTTGGATCATCGTCCGGATAATAGTTTGCAGGAATTTCCGGGCAAAGATTTTTATCAAGATCCCTCTTATACTCCTTCGCCAATGTATTGGCACAGTATTCGGGATGACCGTTGATGAAAACCCTGTTGTTTTCCTTGTCCACAACAAGATAGGCGCCCGCTGTTGGTGATTGTGCCAGAATTTTAAGATTGCTGTACTTTCGTATATCCTCACTGCGCACCTCTGTATATCGTGAATGTGGTGCAAAAAACACATCATCAAAGCCACGGGTTAATTCTTCATCTTCAAGCAGGCGCTCATGCTCATAGATACCAGAAAGTTTTTTAGGAAGACGGTGTTTTTGCAGACCATAATGATAGTAGAGCCCTGCCTGTGCAGCCCAGCAAATGTACATTGTCGAGGTGACATTTTGCTTACTCCATTCCATTATTGTCGTAAGCTCCTGCCAGTAGTATACCTGCTCGAACGGCATGTTTTCCAACGGAGCACCGGTTATGATAAGTGCGTCAAAAAACTGAAAGCGGATCTCAGAAAAAGCTTTATAATATTTCCGAAGGTAATCCTCCGACACATTCTTGTAGCGGTGCGAATCCAGGCGAACAAAAGTGACTTCTGTTTGCAGCGGGGAATTTGACAACAGTCTTAACAGTTGAAGCTCTGTTGATTCCTTTTCGGGCATAATATTGATAATTGCGATCTTGAGCTGACGAATATCCTGGTGAGCAGCACGCTCCTCCGTCATTACAAAGATCTTTTCTCTTTCAAGCCTTTTCACAACAGGCATTTTATCGTTAATTCTGATCGGCATGCTTACCATCTCCTTTTGAATTAATACCATTATATTGAACGTTCTTTTTTTTATACGGGCTGAGCAAAATGTACCATGTCATCCAGCAATCGTTGTGGATCAAAAAAGGAACCAGCAATACTTGTGGTTCCTTTAGCGTAACTCCGGTTTTTAGCAGGTACTGATGATTTATCGGTGCGTGCATAAACGGATGATACAGCTATTTTGAAACCACATCATCTTACGCATGGACATTTCTTTTTTATTTCCAGTTTTCCAACACATGTTATTACCTCTTTTATATCATATAATACCTATCTATTTTCTATGAATTATAGCTTAATAAAATCACCCTGTCAATACATTTTTTCAATCATCATTTTGATCGTAAAATGAAAAGTTAAAGTCTATCTTTGATAGTGTCTCGCCCGACATTAGTTTGTTGCAAAAATGCTTAGGTAAAATCTTTTTTCAACTGACAAACGAAACTCAACCTCCGTTGTACCAACCAGGTCTTTTATCACAGTGGAAATCTTATATAGTTGATGAGATGTTTACCCGGATTCAGCAGTTTTGCTCTGCAACACCTGAACATTCTTCCACTTTCCGGATACGAAACGCATCGTTATCAAACAAACGCGGATAACGATATCAACGCCCATGGCAATCCAAAAGCCATTTAGCCCCATATCAAGATAGAAAACAAAGAAAACGCTGCACAGCAGTCTGATTCCCCAATTCCCTATCATCGTGAAATACATAACCCATTTGGTATCTCCTGCTCCGCGAAATGCACCAGCCAGAACCATAAAAATACCGAATAGCGGTTGATAAAGAACGAAAATACGAAGCGCTTGTGCAGCTAGAGAGACAACTTCAGGATCGTCTGTATACAACCTTATTATAGGAAATGTTGTTAGATATTGCACTACCGATGCAAAAGCCATTAAAGCAACTGCAAAATAGGTGGTTTGTTTGGCATACTTTTGGGCCAGCTCATCCTTTTTTGCACCAAGGCACTGTCCCACCAATGTGGTTGCCGCCATACCAAAACCAAAACCAGGCATAAAAGAAAGTGAATTGATATTCATGGTTATGGCATTGGCCGCGATCGCGGCAGTTCCCAGTCCCGCAACCAATGCAGTATAAATGATTTGGCTTGCTTGTCTGACAAACTGCTCAACTGAAGCAGGTATACCTATCTTTAAGACATCCCTCAGAATATTCCAATCCAGTTTACATGTTATACTTTTCCGGTCGATATTTAATTCTCTTTTGCCCCGAATCAGCACCAGCAATCCTGTGGCTAAGCCAAACATCCTGCCTAAAGCTGTTCCGATAGCTGCTCCCGCTACTCCCATAGCTGGGAAAAAACCGATTCCGAATATGAACAGGTAATTGAAAATAATGTTCGTAATGTTTGTGATCAACATGATAAACAGCGGTGTTTTCATATCACCAATCCCCTGCAGAGATGCATTAATCACCATTGTTGGCAGGCCAAATATCATGGATATAAAAACAATCTTTAAGTATACGCTTCCCTCATTAAGAACAAAAGGATCGCTCTCTTCCATCAGTACCATCATCAGCTGTAAAAAACTTTTCGAAAAAACAACACCTATCAGTGCCAGAACAACAGCAGCCATAAACCCGCTTGTCAAGCACTGCCACAAAATATAATTGGCTTTTTTCCTGTTACCTGATCCAACATGGTGGGCAATAAGCGCCGTCGCCCCTATGGTAAGGGACATCAGCGTACCGATTAAAACCATAACAAATCTGTTCCCCATATCCACAGCAGCGATAGCGGAAGGTCCGATTTTCCCCACCATAATAACATCCACCATACCGACTACACTTTGCAAAAACAGCCTTAAAATAGCTGGCCAAGCTAGATAGAGTATGTTTCTTCGCATCTTTCTGGGGCCGGAGTCTATGAAATATTCTGTCATGAACTTTCTCCTTATTGTAATTATGCAGGCAACTTTCATCGTTAACGGTGAATCCAGTTTACCGTCGTCATGGTTCTACGGATATGTAACAAAAAGACGGCTGCTGCATATAAAAATTTTTTACTGCTTTCTCATTGTTGTAATCATCTAAAAAAACTCCCTATTGAGCCTTGCTTGTACCAATAGGGAGGTATATCGGTCTTCCGAAGAAAATGATTGCTATAAGAACGAATCGTATTAACAAAGAATTGCTCTGACTCTAGTATGTAGTAATTCCAATACAAGTTTTCACATAATCGCAGCCTGCAAATTCTCACTGGAGTACTTAACGTTTCGCATTATATTATTCATCTCTTCAATGTTTGCATTATGTTCTTCCAGTGTTGCCAATAACTCCTCCGTTGCAGAAGTATGTGCCTACGAGATTTTTGCTATACTTTCTACTCATCAATATTTGAAAATAAATCTGCAACATATTCAATTCTACCAAATTCTTCAACAATGTAGCTGTCAACATTCTTAAATGCTTAAGTCTCACGTTAATTATATTAAAAATTTGTACTTATGTAAACAGCGCTTTCTTTATGTTTACATAAGACAGGATAGGGCAAGGAACGGTTCTGTGTTACCACAAGTTTTGAAGTATCATCCCGATACCGGAGGCGAAAGTACTAAATTTATAGAACTGATGGAGAACTACAAAAAACTTCTCTGAGACAGTGCGCTGAGATGGGACACAGAACCGTCCCCCGTCTCTTCAACCACGCTTCGCCAATAAAACACAAATTATGACGCTTGCTTTGTCCATTCACCATTATGCGCTTATATAGTTTATTCAATCAGACTAAACACACAAATCTTTCAAATTAAGGTCGTGCACGCCACTGCAGAATATACAAAAGAGAGCACTCTTCAGTACAAGTTCTTGACTTCAGCGTGCTCTCTTCGATGCAGAGGGGGTGTGAAATTTGTGTTTACTCGTCTTTAAATTTCTCATAAATCCTGACTGCCATCAGGGTCGCCTGCTCGCAGGTTGTTGTCGCATAACCGCTTGCAATTTCCGCCGTAGTAACAGCCTTTGGCATGAATTTCCCTTCTGAACCTTTAATAACGCCAATTTTACTCATATATTTTACATGGTCAAGCGCCCAGTTAGAAATATGTTCTTCATCTGGAAATGATGGTACTCCTTCAATCGAAAAATCAGCATCAGCAACCATAACCCGAACTGCGCTGCTGAGCATTGTGGCTACCTGCTCACGATTCGTTAAAGCCTTGGGGTCAAATTTGTCATTCCCAACACCCGTTACGATACCAAGGTTGTATGCTTTCAACACTTCAGGATTGTCCGTGTCTGTAAATGGGTTTGGTAACTCGGGCTGCACTGTTTCTTCAGTAGTCTTCTGATAAAGAAGTACTGCTAGCTCAGCAAATTCCTCCCTTGTAATTGGATCACTCATTTTATCCTTTATGGAAGGAGTAATTAATCCATATACCGCTGCCTTGTCAAGCTCCGGGATTGCCCAGTCGGATGCGTAGCTGTATGCAGTGTTTCGTACGGTTGCTATGTTTGAAAAATCTGAAGCCACTTCATTGTTAATCCAACCACCTACGTATCCCCACTTTGAATAAAAATACGCACGGAAGGAATATTCCTCTTCCTTTATGATAACCGTGGTCTCATCCTCTTCTTGATATGGATAGTATTCATAAAATCCGTCCCTAAGGAAGTCTTCAAGGTATGCACTGGTACTCCAGTATTTGGACGGTCCTTCGTTCCAGTCATAGTCCGCATACTTGTAGTCTATCTGGACTTCAATAGAATAGCAGCTCGTTCCCTCGAAATAATTATCATCTTCAAGTAGTTTTTCGTTAATTTCGATTACACTCTCAGGCGTATCAAACTTTAGTTCAAAATACGGCATATTATCTTCGTCATACTTCAGTTCTGCTGTCAGATTCTGAGGAGCTTCAAGTGTAAACGGCTCATATCCGTCTTCCGGAGTTTCTGACGCAGGATTGCCGTTTGTTTGAGCAAATACATTAAAAGGAAAAATACAAAGAATGCACACCACCAGCATAATCACAAGTAATCTTTTTCCCATTGGATCTGCCTCCTGAAAATTTTTGAATGGTTGATCGACTCACCAAACTCAAATCCATTGTAGCTCATGGTTAACTAAAACGCTTGCTGTATATTGCTTTGATATGCGATTATTGCTCTAATTAAAGGAAATTTTTATATACGGAAGGGGTTGTACCGATTTTCTTTTTAAACATTCGTATGAAATGGCTCATATTATTGAATCCGCATTCGTGGCAAGTATCCGTTATTGATATGTTTCCTTTGGCCAAAAGTCGTTTTGCATTCTCTATTCTGACATCCAAAAGATAATCATAAGGTGTTTTCCCTGTGTATTCCTTGAAGGTTCTGGTGAGGTGAAACCGGCTTATACCGGCAATTTCGGACAATTCCTCCAATGTGCATCCCTTTTGATAATTTTCCTTAATGTATTCAATAACTTTTTTTATTCTCATAGCTCCTGTATTTAATGGCTTACCCCACTGAAGCAAGTTTGGCTCCCTTTTAATGTCTCTGAAAATATGTATTGCAATGGCGCAACTCAGGTTTTGAAGCATAATACGCCTTTCAGGAGAGTCAACCGAACTTTCTCTGATAAACATCTTTATCAGGGAATACAGATCCATACTCACCTTATAGTTTTCATTACAGAACAGAAAATTTTTTTGCTTGAAAGCATCACTTATGATGCGATTAAAAAAATCCTCATCAAATAAGATATTGATGAACCTTACATTTTCCATCATGCCGCTGACACCGTGTTCCTGCATCGGATTGATGGGTATCACATGATACTTGCGTGCATAAACTTCTTTCCTGTCAATTTCCACCAGAGGCATATCGGTTATCGGTAGCATAAACTCATAACCCCGATGCTGATGGCTACCACGAGAGAAAAAGGTAAAATCATATTTCGGAAGCGAAATATACATACCCACACTCTCACACATTAAAATATCCGGTTGAAACTCTTTTACAGGTGCTGGCATACAACTCTCCATGTAAACATCCTCCAGCTAAATTTCTCCCAGCTCTTTCAAATGTATTCCTTGCAAAGTGCTTACCAATCAATTATTACTCGATATTATTAATCTGTTTTTACACCGGTTAAAGCAGCCTGTTCTCTTACATAAGCCTCTGCATTCATATGGCTTTCAAAATCAGGTAAATGCTCCAGTGCTTGTATCACAATTCTTTTATGAATTGATACCATTCTTCTGGCTTACAATAAGGTTTTTCTATTCCCCCACCAAATCTCAAAGCGATCTCTCCTTCATATCATATCATAACATTAAATTCAATTACCAACCATTTCGATTCCCGTACTTTGTCCTGCCATTCCTTGCCGCCCCCTGTCCTGCTCGCTCAC
>JAAYKJ010000088.1 GCA_012522505.1 Clostridiaceae bacterium | reverse complement strand
GAGATCGATTAATGGATGCCCACCCTCTTTAGTAGGAGGAAGAAAGCAGAACTGATCCCCATACAGGTTTCTGATTGAAAATAGCAGTTTCAAACCGCATTCCACAGGTTTAAAGCTATCCCTGTCTGTAATATGTACTTGAACACCTCCGCATGGGGTATCCTTATGCTTTGAATGCATGGGTGTGAAATATACCGGTCTGAACACAACACCCGGCAGCTCCATGTTATTCATACTGTCTGCCAGTTGGAACGGATCAATCCATGGTGCGCCTACAACCTCAAAGGGTCGTGTGGTACCTCGTCCTTCCGATACGTTTGTCCCCTCAAAAAGGCATATTCCGGTATATAGAATAGCGCAGTCAACCGATGTAATGTTCGGTGTTGGATTAACCCATGGCAGATCGGTTTCATCAAAATATCTGCATCTGCTCCAACCGGTCACAGGGACCACCTCGAGGTTTGCCCCGATGTGATACTCTTTATTGATAAGACCGGCAAGCTCGCCAACAGTAAGCCCATGCCTGATGGGCAGTGCGTATCTGCCGACAAAGGATTGAAACCTGAAATCCAGAATATTGCCTTCTACCATATTTGCAATGGGATTTACCCGATCGAGGACAACAAAAGTTTTCTCTTTTTTTGCACAGCTTTCCATCGCATAAGCCATCGTATAGATGTACGTCCAATATCGCGATCCAATATCCTGAATATCATAGATCAGTACATCAATATCTTTGAAAATTCCATTGATGGGCTTATTCCTATCCTCATGCAAGCTGTATACAGGCAGCCGCAGTCCGGTTTTTTCATCTGTATAATCCCGTACTCCTGTCCTGTTTTGTTGTGTTCTGCATGTCCCACGCTCAGGGGAATACAGTGCTTTCAGATCATATTCGGTGCTAAATAATTCGATTGCAGACTTGAGGGATGATTTTTGAAGCCCGGTATGGTTTGTCATTAATCCAAGCCGCTTACCAGAAAACACACAGTCATATTTCTCAATATTATCAATTCCGTTTTTAACCGACTGCTTCATCATGCCACCTCCCCTGTTAGATTTTATAACCATTTCTACAACAGATCCGCTACAATTCGATGATATTTATCAAATGCTCCTAAGCCCCATGGCCTAGAGGCCATGAATAGAGGAAGTGTATTTTTAGTCGCTAGGGCTTAAAAACACAAACAAGCTGAGGATAAACCGATACTTTAGTGGCAGGTTTTAATCTCCCGCCGAAGTAGCATTTGATAAATGCTTGCGGCGTATAGCGTATTATGCAAGCAAAAACGTGTGTTGCACACAAAGCGCGCAAGCACGCATTGAATGAATTGTTACAGCGTTTTCTGATTCCTCCGATCCATTATCTGTTTTTGTGAAAAAATTTCCAGTGCCTTCGAAACAAAACCATCAGCCTGCTCCAGTAACCTTTCTGCGAACTCAAGATTCACCCCGGTCTTTATGATAATGATTGCCGCTTTCAAGTTCAGCTTTGAAGTTTTCAAAACCTCTTCGGCTTTTCCATATTCAATGCCCGTCGCATGCATAATAATCCGGATGGCTCGGTTCATCAGCTTTTCATTTGTAGGCTTGAGGTCTACCATAAGGTTCATATATACCTTTCCAAGCTTTATCATGACAGCGGTGCTAATCATGTTCAGGACAAGCTTTTGTGATGTACCGGATTTCATTCGCGTGGATCCCATTATGACTTCTGGACCCACCAGTGGTGTAACAGCATAATCAGCTTCCTTCCTGATGCGTGAATTGGTGCAGTTACTTATCCCGATAGTAATTGCACCCGCTTTTTTAGCCTCTCTGATAGCACTCATTACAAAAGGTGTACGTCCACTGGCCGTGATTCCCACAACAACATCCCTTCCATTTACATTTTTTTCAAGGATACATGCTCTGCCCAGCCTTTCATTGTCTTCAATACCTTCAAATGCCTTGTACATGGCTTCAGTACCTCCCGCCATGATTCCCTGAACCATGTCGTGAGCCGTGCCGAAGGTTGGAGGACATTCCGATGCATCCAAAACGCCGAGCCTTCCGCTTGTGCCCGCCCCTACATAGAAGAGGCGCCCGCCTTCTTTCAGACGATCCGTTATCATATCTACCACTGTCGCAATATTATGTATTTCCTTTCTTACTGCATATGAAACTTTTTTGTCCTCATCATTAATCCGTTTAAGAATGTCAATCGTGTTGCATAGATCTATTTTTCTGGTTCTTTTATTGATTTGCTCCGTAGATAAGTTTCCTAGTTGTTGCATATTGGTTCCTCCTCCGACTTTCCCAAGGATTTTGGTAAGTCTGTGTTTCAGGCAGTATAGTTTCCGCATAACCGCTTCTCTGTTTTATTTCCCGTTACCCCTTAACAGATCCGAGGGTAAGACCGGTTATGAAATAACGCTGCAGAAAGGGATAAAGAATGATGATTGGCACCGTTGTCAGGATAATGGCACCGGATTTAAGTGTTGCATAGATGGTTGTCTTGTCTTCGCTTCCCGAGCCACTGGCCGCTCCGCGAATACTTGCCCCGGACATAATATTCCTTAAAAACAGCATGACAGGATACCGCTGTGCACTGGACATGTAAATCATGCCATAAAACCAGTCATTCCAGAAAAATACGGCAGTATAGAGTGAAATCGTTGCGATGGCAGGTTTTGACAATGGAACGATTATTTTTATTAGTATTCCAAAATAACTCATACCGTCAATGATAGCAGCTTCTTCAATGCTTCCGGGTAAATTTTTTACAAAGTTCATTAAAATGATTAAGTTAAACTGGCTGATGGCAAATGGAAGAAGCATTGCAAAAACCGTATCGGTAAGCCCAAGCCATGAGACAATAAGGAAATTGGGAATAAGCCCTCCGGAAAAAAACATTGAGAATATCACGAACTTCATCACAATATTTCTGCCCTTTAGCCAGGTTTTTGACAGTGGATAGGCAAAGCTAATCATCATGAGCAGGGAAATGAATGTACCCACAACCGTGTAAAAAATTGTGTTCCGGTATGCAATGAAAAAGTTGGGATACTCAAAGATTGTTTTATATGTCCCAAGATGAAACTCAATCGGGTACAGGAAAACCTTTCCGGCCAGTACTGCATTTGTGCTTGAAAAGGAAAGCGCAAACATATACAGGAAGGGATACAGGCAGATCACAAGCAATAGCCCCATAAAAACAATATTGAAGGTTGAAAATATTTTATAACTCATCGATTTGTTCAAGCTGTTCCCCCCTCCCCTTATCTTTAATACAGGCTTTCCCCTGTCAACGACTTGCTTATTTTATTGGCTGACACTACCAAAATCAGGCCCACAACCCCGCCAAACAACCCCACGGCCGTAGAATAGGAATAGTTGGACTGCACAAGACCCACCCTGTAAACGAATGTATCAATAATGTCGCTGACAACAGAAATTTTGGGCGTGTACAGAAGCAGAACCTTTTCAAACCCCAAGCCAAGCAGATATCCCATCTTCATGATAAACATGACCATAATCGTGGACAGGATTGAAGGAAGTGTAATAAAGCGGGTTTGTTGCCATCTGTTTGCACCGTCAATCATTGCCGCTTCATACAGTTGCTTTTCAATTGATGTTATTGCCGCCAGATATATGACAGCGGTCCAACCGGTAAATTGCCATGTGTCTGTTAATATATACAGAATGCGAAAATACCGTGGCTCATTTGCGAAGAATATGGGATCCATACCATACAGATCTGCTAATAGCCTGTTCACGATACCCGATGTTGGTGATAGAATTTCGGTGAGCATAGAAATAACAACAACTGTCGACACAAACCTGGGCATATAGGTAACTGTCTGAATAATTTTTTTGTATCGCAGCGCAGTTAATTCGTTTAAAAGCAGTGCAAAGACGATAGGGATGGTGAAATTTACTATCAGATTGGTTATCGCAAGGATAAATGTATTCAAAAAAGCGCGCCAGAAGGAGGGATCCTTTAGGAACATTTCAAAATATCGCAGTCCTGTCCATTCTGTTCCGAAAGGCGACAGACCGGGCTTGTGTTTTCTAAAAGCCAGGATGTTCCCAAACATCGGGACATACTTAAAAATGATAAAATAGATCACCGGAAAAAGCATCAGCCCATACAACTGCCAGTACTTTCCAGCAGAGCCTCTTTTTCCGGCGACCAGCCGATTCTTCGCCCCAGCTTTCTGAATCTCTCCCTCACTTCCTTGTTTCATAAGCCCCCCCGAGCATACTGTTTACTGGCGCACTTCTCTATGGCTGCCCAGCTTTAAGAACATCATTGTAAAGTTTCAACAGCTCATCGATTCCTTTGGATTTTGCCTCGGCAACATACGCATCCCAATCATCGTCAATGGATTTGTCACCGGTTATAAAGGCGGTTGTCCAGACTTCAAACATATCCGCCAGTGGTGCTTTCAAAAGCCCTTCCTCTTCTGCCTGTTCGGTACTAAACTTTGGTTTTGGCGGAATGGTGGGTATTCCCTTCATGTCGGCCACGATATTATTGATTCTTGCGTAGTTCTCATCATATTTCAGCATCTCGGTTGGAAGGTGCCATACCAGTTGCATTTGACCGGTTCCGATTCCGCACTGGATTTGTAGGGATTTATACAGGCCATCGGTGGAATTCACATACTCGTCCTTGTATTTGATCTGACCGTCGACCTTGTCAAAGGTAACCCCTTCGACCCCTTGCCCAAACAGCTGAGCCATTTCCGGGCTGAAGAACATTCTGTCCACGGTCTCCACTAGCTTATCAAAGTCTTTTCGCTTATTCAGGGTAGTTGTCGGGAAACTAACACCTACGTCTGTTACCGCTTTCGGTTGGCTGTATGCACCTGCAGGACCTTCTAAAGGAGGCAGCATGTCAAACTGAACGCCCTGAATCGTGGAGTTGGTTGTAATTCCACCAATCTGATCATAATATGCCCATGTGACCATTGATCTACCGGTTGACATCTTCGTGGCCCAGACATCACTGGGGTTGTTGAAAAATTCAGGATCCAGAAGCCCGTCGGCATAACATTTAGCCATGTAACGCAGATATTCCTTAAACCTGTCGTCAATCGCTGCAGCAAAGTATTCCTTTTTCTCGTAATCGTAGGAAAGAACATAGGCATTGCTTGAGGAGTTCATCCCTAAGCTAATCCCAAAGGAAGGCATGGTGAAGCGATACAAAACACGTGCTCCAACCAGTGATGTCAGTGGATAGGATGAAGGATCGTTTTGCTTGAACACTTTCATCACTTCATATAATTCGTCATAGGTAGTTGGCGTATCAAGCCCGTATTTCTTCAGCAAATCAGCACGAATGATGGGCCCACCGTCATAGAATGATGCATTGTATAGAGCAGGCATGAAATATCTGTTCCCATCCATAAGATTGCATTTTTCTATTTCATCCTCAAGATTGAATTCCTTCACTCGAGCGATGAAATTTGGAGTATGCGCTACATACTGATTCAAGGGAACCATCGCTCCGTTTAGAGCGAAAGCAGAGTATGGGGGACCACTGGCGTCTATATACGTCACCACGTCAGGGGCTGTTTGGCTGTTGAGCAACAGTGTGATCTTACTCTGGTAATCATTATATGGCGTAACTTCGAAGGTAATTTTGGCGTTAAGAAACTTTTCAGCTTCCTTAACAACCAGCCAGTTCTCATTAAATGGAAATGTTGGGTTATCTGCATAGGTCATTGAAAATTCTATCGGTGCTTCTACTTCAGGTGGAGTTGTTGGTTCAATGCTCTGATTGTCATTTAGAGGAGCCATTCTGTCGCCTTCGATTACTACAGGCTGCAGACATGCTGTAATCAGCGTTACCATCATCATAGATAACACCAGTAACAGGTATCGTTTTGCGTTCTTTTTCATGATCCAATCCTCCCTTTCTTCACCCGTAAATTTCAATCTATTTTCATACAATAGATTTTCATCTTTATTTCTGCCGAATCCTGAGACGTTTGTTTGGTAAAGATCATAATTTGTATTTTTTTCTAGTTTTGTAGAAATTATATCATTGATGAAATTAAGTTTCTATATGGAATATGCTTTTTGTTACTTATTTTCAAAAATTTCTTTG
>JAAYKJ010000087.1 GCA_012522505.1 Clostridiaceae bacterium | reverse complement strand
TTTGCGGAGTTTATGCGTGAAATGCGTAAGTTCCCGGCGACTGATGCATTTGATAAATATTTCAAGCTCGGCAGGTGCCTGAACCAACGTGACACGATTGCTGTCCGCAAGATGGTATCCGGCCTGACAAAGCTTCTGTACCCGGACGGAAAATTCAGCGAAGCTGAAATTGAAGAAATCCTGAAGTACTCCATCGAAGGCCGAAGAAGGGTCAAGGAGCAGCTGAAAAAGATCGGCGGCATGGAGTTCTATGATGTTCAGTTCTCTTATATCCGTCTTTCCAGCATGGAAGAGGTTTTCGTACCAGTTCTCGAGCAAGGTGGCGGGAAACTGATTCCGGAAGGCATTGGCAAGCCAGGCCACGTTTATACTGTAGCTAACGGTACAAATGGCATGATGGGTCTGTTCAAGTTTGAGACCACTATGACCGAAGGCTCCGGAAAGTTCGATGTTACCGGTATGCAGAGCGCCAAGGAGACGAAGGAATCTGTTAAGACTGCTCAGAACTACTTCCGGGCTAATGCGAAGCAGATTAGTGCTTCAATCTCTGTGGATTCGAGGGACTACCTGATGCATATTCAGGATTGTCAGGGTGTCGGTCTCGACAGTAATGTCTCCCTCGCAGCAATGACCGCGTATTGCAGCTGTGCTCTGGATAGGCCAGTTCTGCCGCAGATGTGTATCCTGGGATCGATGAGTATCGGTGGGACTATCAACAAGGTTGAAGAGCTTGCTTCTGCACTGCAGGTTGCTTTCGATGCTGGCGCTAAGCGCATCATCATCCCAATGAGCAGCGCCGCAGATATTGCAACCGTTCCTGCAGATCTGTTTGCAAAGTTTCAGATTTCCTTTTACAGCAGCCCGGAGGATGCGATTGTGAAGGCTTTGGGGATTGAGTGAGAGAATGAAAGTGAATAAATGGCAAAAACCTTACTACATCTCGAATTGACAGGCAAAACATAAGGCGCTGCGGGCCATCCCGGTGCGAACCGTGGATCACTGCCAGATCGTCCCGCAAAAGGGCAAGGCCGTCCACGAAATGCTGCAGCGGCAAATCCAGCTTTCCAACAGCCTTGGCACTTTATGCACCCTCGAAGGCGACACCCTGGTTTATGAAATTAACTGACATCCACTCCGAGCGCATTATCTGCCATTTTGAGCGAAGCGGTATAGGAACCATTAAAAAAGTAATATCTATTTTTTCACACTATCATCATTTATCCCGATAATCAAAAACACGTTTGGACTTCTTCTCGGAGCGCGGTAAATCTCCCAAGTTCAAGCATTCGCATTGGATACGGATTCCGACCTTCTGCTTAAAGATAAGCTGAATCTCCTCACTCACCTTAATTTTATCGGCTTCCCTTCGGGTTTCAACCCTCAATGTCATGTTGTCCTTGCCGTCCATATGCTCGATCACCACCTGATACTCGCTGGACAGGCCATCCACGCACTTTAATGTATCTTCAATCTGGCCGGGATAGATGTTCACACCCTTAACCTTGATCATATCATCAGTCCTTCCGATGATTCTGTCGATCATGGGGTATTCCCTGCCACAGCTGCATGGATGGGGAATGATACGGGTCAGATCGTGGGTCCGGTAGCGTATCAGCGGAGCTGCCGCCTTTTTCAGTGAGGTGATCACCAGTTCTCCGGTTTCCCCTTCGGGAAGCACTTCTCCGGTGACCGGATCGATGATCTCAAAATAGAAGAAGTCGTTCCAATAATGAATTCCTTCATGCTTTTCACAATCGATACCGATACCAGGCCCGTACATTTCGGTCAGTCCATAAATATCAAATAATTCGATCTGAAGCTCATCGGTAATACGCTGGCGCATCAGATCTCCCCAGCGTTCCGAACCGATGACCCCGCGTTTGAGATTTATTTTATCCCGAAGCCCCCTCTTCTGCACCTCTTCGGCAATCAACAGCGCATAGGAGGATGTAGCACAAAGAACGGTGGACTGCAGATCTATCATCATCTGCAGCTGTTTCTCAGTGTTCCCCGGTCCAATGGGAATAGCCATTGCACCAAGCCTTTCACAGCCCGCTTGAAAACCAATTCCCGCCGTCCACAAGCCATAGCCCGGAGTGATTTGAACGCGGTCAAGCTTTGTAATGCCAGCGAGTTCATAACACCTTGCAAACATGATGGCCCAGTTCTCCACATCCTCACGGGTATAGGGGATGATGACCGGGTTTCCCGTTGTACCGGAAGAAGAGTGGATTCTTATTACCTCATCGTCGGGCACGGCCTGCAACCCCAGGGGATAAGCGTCCCTCAGCTCGTGCTTGTCACTGAAGGGCAACTCCTCAAAATCCTCAAAGGTTTGAAGCCTATCCATGTCCACATTTTTTTCCGAATAGATCTTCTGATAAAAGGGGCTGTTCTGTGCTGCATATCGGACAGCGTTCATTAATGTGTCAATTTCAACCGTGTTTCTCATGATTTTCAACTCCTTCGCAGGCTGCAACACCTGCGTTAAACGCTTTCACATTCAAATCGAAGAATTTGGGCTTGACGTTGTCCCGTATGGCTTGGATTAGGCTTTCTCTGGACAGATCCAGAACACCAAGTCCGTAGGCGACACCGATCAGCACCGTATTGGACGCCTTAACCGATCCGCATTTCTTTGCAATGCTGTCGGCATCAACAAAAACCGCATGGCTGTTTTGAGAAATATAGTCCTTCACTTTTTCAACGTCCAGACTGTTCTTCCCAAGGGTTGTAGAAACCGGTGTGATCACTGTGGTATTGATGATGGCTTGTCCGCCTTTTTTCAATTGTGGGATACATCTTGCTCCCTCGAAAATTTCAAAGGAAAGCAGCAGTTCAGCCTTTCCGGCCGGGATATAAGCCGAATGGACATTCCCGGTACGAACATGACTGACAACGCAGCCTCCGCGCTGGCTCATGCCGATGGTCTCTCCCGTTCTCGCATTTCTGCCTTCAAGTACCGCACCGGCGGCCAGTATTTTTGAAGCGAGAATGGTTCCCTGCCCGCCTACTCCTGAAATAATGATATTCATGACTGAACCTCCTGTTGGATGCATCCGGTTGGGCATACCTTCACACAAAGCCCACAGCCGTAACATAACGCATCGTTAATCTCCACCCTGTTGTCGCGAACCGACATGGCTGGGCATCCAATCTCCCGAAGACATTTTCTGCAGCCGGTGCAGTTCTGTATCCTGAATGTCGTTTGTGGCCTAATCAGGGTGATGCATGGGGCTTCAAAGATGAGCACGCTGACGCCCTCATATTCCGCAGCTTTCTTTACCGTTTCAATGGATTTCTCCTGGTCAAAGGGGTTCAGTCTTTCAACAAATCCGACATTCAGAGCCTTTGCAACGGAGTAAATATCAATCTTTTGCGTCATCGTACCCATCATCGTTCTACCCGTTCCCGGATGAGGCTGGTGCCCGGTCATAGCCGTGGTGGAGTTGTCTAAGATGATCACATTGATATCGGTCTGGTTATATACCGCATTGGCCAAGCCTGTCATCCCCGATGCAAAGAAGGTACTGTCCCCAATGAAAGCAAAAGCGTATGTGTCGGGCTCTGCTTTTTTAATCCCCTGAGCAATGGTGATTCCAGCACCCATACACAGGCAGGTGTCGGTCATTTCCAGGGGCTTTCCGTTCCCAAGGGTATAGCAGCCAATATCACCGCAGAATACGGCTTTCTTTCCATGCATCGCCTTTTTAACTGCATAAAAGCTTGCCCGGTGCGGGCAGCCCGCACACAGCACGGGGGCTCGCATGGGCAGCTCCATGGGTGGTGTAACCGCTGTGTCAGACATTTCAACACCAAGGAATTTTTCAATGATTTTTAATGTATTGTCAAACTTAAGCTCCCCGGCGGGAGTTACAAAGCCATTCATCTTGCCAGATATGGGCCTTTGCAGGTTCCGAATCGCCATCACCTGGTAAAGCTGCTCCTCGATCACCGGATCCAACTCTTCCAGAACAAGAACCCTCTGAACCCGGTTCAGAAATTCTTCATACAGCCCGTTTGGTGGCGGAAAAACTGCCCCCGATTTCAAAAGCGTAACCTTCAACCCGAAAGCTTCGACAATATCCTTCACGATGGCATAGGTGACCCCGCCTGCAGCGATGCCGTACTCCCCCTCTCCCTCGATCCGGTTGAAGGGAAGGCTATCAAACAGCTCGGAAATCTCATTCTGCTGTTTTTCTATCTCCAAATGCCGCCTGTAGGAAAGGGGCGGAAAGATCACCCAACGGGGATCCTTTACAAAGCCTTCTGGTTCATATTCGTATATGCTTCCGCCGGTTTCCACCGTGCCGCTGCTATGGCATACCTTTGTTGTGGGTCGCAGGATAACGGGAAGCTTCAGCTTTTCAGACAGTTCGAAAGCATATTTGGCCATTTCGTAGGCCTCCTCAGGGGAGGACGGATCCAAAACAGGAATATTGGCAAACTTTCCGAAGTGGCGGGTGTCCTGCTCGGTCTGTGAGGATATGGGGCCCGGATCGTCGGCGACAACCACTACCATTCCGCCCTTTGTCCCGATAACGCCAAGGCTCATGAGCGGGTCGGAGGCTACATTCAGGCCTACCTGCTTCATTGTCACCATGCTTCTGGCCCCGCAGTATGAAGCACCGGCTGCAATTTCCAGGGCGGCCTTTTCATTGGTGGACCACTCCACCTGAATCCGGCCATCCCGGTTGTATTGCACGACGCTTTCAAGCACCTCGGTAGAGGGTGTGCCCGGGTATCCACTGACAACCTTTACCCCTGCGTGAACCGCACCAAGGGCTATGGCCATGTTTCCTAAAAGAATTTCCTTCAAAACGATCATCCTTTACTGAATCGAAGGAATCCACCTTTATGAGTAGATTGCCCCACTGGAAGGCTTCCTTAACGATTCCTTATTTATAGCAATCTCTATTGTATCTTAACTTTTACCAGATGCAAACAGATTCCATTCACTTTCACCTGTTGGTTCAGTACCATTGGCGCATCACCGGGCAGCGCTATGCACCTGTCCCCTTAATTCCATCCTCCATTGGTATGCTTCCTGTTGGCATTTGGAGCCTTCAAGGGCACATATGCAAAAGCTTTGTACCTATATCACCATTCCCACAGGCCTAAAAGATGCAGGCGAGGGCTATAAGCATGGCAGAAAAAGCTAAAACCGCCATATCTCCCGCCGTAACCATATATCTTTTATAGCAGCTCTGGCCGGTGCGCAGGTGAAACCCTCTTATCTCAGCCGATATGGCGCTGTCCTCAATCTTCTTCACCGAAGTGATCAAAAGGGGCACACATAACGGCAGGATCAATCCAACCTTTTTAAAAAGATTTTTCGTGTCCATTTCAACCCCGCGGGAGGTTTGGGCCTCAATGATTCCTGCCATTTCTCCCGCAAAGATCGGAATGAAACGAATGGCAGTTGTCAGCGCGAAGGCATATTTATAAGGAACCTTGCATTTTAACACCAAAACATTGGACAGGTCACTCATCTGTGTAATGGACAGCATTATTGCCAGAGGCATGGTTCCTGCAATCAGCCGCAGAACGATCAGGAAGGCCGAAGACAACCCTGCGTCTGTGATGACAAGGTTTAAAGGCAGGTGCAGCAGCGGGTTTCCCCTGCGTACAAGCAGCAGCTGCAGGATGAAGATGAATGCAGAAAACTTTAGAAGGCCTGCAAGCAGCATTACACCCCGTTGAAATATGCCTGCCCGGGCAGCCATCACAAGGTTCAGTGCGATGAGCGCGGCGATAAACAGGTGGCTGCCACTGATAAACGCGGCGATGGAGATCAAAAGCGATATCAACAGCTTTATCAGGGGGTTCAGGTGATGGAAAAAAGTATCCCCCAGCGCATAATCTAAAAAGCCTTTCATATCGCATCCTCCTTCACTTCAAAAAACTGCGGCCTGGTTCTTGCCACCAGGCTGTGTGCCATTTCCTCAACGGTAAAGGCGTTTTCAAAACCCTGTCCCAGCCGAAGTGCCAATTGGGGGATCTGTGGCGGAAGGATTGAAGCTTTGTGTAAAACCTCTTCTGCTCTGAAGATCTCCTTCGTACTCCCATCGGCGAGCAACCTGCCGTCTGATAAAACCAGGATACGCCTGGCATAATCCAAAACAACCTCCATATCATGGCAGACCATCACAACCGTCACCCCTTTGCTGTTCAGTTCATTGATGGTATTCATGATTTGGGTACACTCACTGTAATCCAGACCGGTTGTGGGTTCATCGAGGATAAGAATCTCAGGCTCTGCGGCAATGATGGATGCAAGGGCCAGTCGCTGCCGCTCCCCCCGGCTTAATTGAAAAGGATTGCTGTCCGGGTTGAAACCGAAACGCTGCAAGGTGCTATCCAAACGCTGTTGTACCAGAGCTTTGTCATTGATAACAAGCTCCAGCCCAAAACGAATCTCATCGGCAACAGTGTTCTTACAGATCTGCCTGTCGGGGTTTTGGAACAGAAACCCGATATGCCTGGCAAGGGTGCTTGATTTTGTCTTCCGGGTATCCATGCCATTGATGGTGACAGTTCCGGAAGCAGGCTTCAATAGGCCGTTTAACAGCTTGCTCAGGGTGGATTTCCCCGCCCCGTTAGAGCCGATAAGAGCGACAAATTCACCTCTGTCGATATGGAAAGTGATGCCCTTTAGAGTACACTCCTGCTGATAAGTGAAGCTTACATTTTCAACGTTAATCATACATAAGCCTCCTGGCCATGCTACAGGCCTCATCCAACGTTACACAAACCCCGTCAAGCTTAACTCCCAGCTCTGTCAGCCGGTTTGAAAGGGTTGCGACCCGCGGACAGTTGATACCGCTTTTTCCGATTTGTTCGGTGTTTTTCAGCACATTCCTGACACTGCCGTGCAATAAAAGCCTGCCACCCTTCATTACCGCCAGTTCTTTTACAAACTCGCTCAGCAGCATGATCTTTTGCTCCACGACAATAATGGTCAGCCCGTGCTTTTCATTCAGTTCCTTTAAAAGCCGGAAGATAGCCAGCGAGCTTTGAGGGTCAAGTTCGCTGGTAGGCTCATCCAGTAACAATATCTTTGGTCTTAAAGCGATGATTGCAGCAATGGCAACCTTCTGTTTCTGGCCTCCGCTTAAATGGCTGATATTCCTATATCTCAACTGGGATATCCCCACCGCATCCAAAGCACCTGAAAGCCTTGCTTCGATTTCATCGCGCGGAATGGAATAATTCTCAAGTCCGAACAGGATCTCATCTTCAACGACTGAAGCGATCATTTGGCTGTCGATATCCTGGAAAACCGTCCCGACCTTCAGAGAAATCGCGCTTGGTGTGACATCAAAGGTGTCCTCCCCGTCAATTTGTACACTACCATAATAATCACCGGGTAAATGATGGGGGATGATGCCGTTGATGGCGCGGATCAGCGTCGTCTTTCCGGCACCGCTTTCACCGATAATCCCCAGAAAATCTCCGCCCCGTATGGACAGATGAACATCCTCGACGGCGTTCCGGTTACTGTTTTTATATTGAAACGTAAGTCCTTCAATGGTGATCACGGCACTCTCCTTATTCCTGCTTCAGTGTAAGCTTCAACGGGATGTAAAGCAGTTGAACCAGTATTGTATTGATGATGGCTGTTCCCAGTACGATGGGAATGTATCCGGCCAGCGCTGATTTTTCTGCGTTCAGGAAGATGAACAGGCAGGAAACAAATACACTGCCGCTTATCAACGTGCTGATGAATGTGGCGATGGCAGGGGTGAAATTGACTTTCCCAATTTTAATCGATGTGTGAACCAAAAGCCCCATGACCACGGCTCCGATAAGCTCTGATGCAAAGTTCAGCCAGGGGGTTCCGGGCAGGAACTGGCAAATAGCACCTGCAAGCAAACCGATGGCTGCGCTCTCATAAAGCTTCGGCTTGACCAGCAATATTCCCAGACAATACATGGCGATGACAAAGTTCGGCTTTACCCCAGCGATGTTGATGATCGATCCCACGAAATATTTCAGTACCGCCCCTGCTGCCAGGAGCACTCCTATCAGGATCAGATCCCTGACCTTGATACCACTTTTTTGTTCAACCTTCAATTCTCTCTTTTGCGCAACGACTGTCTTTTCCATAAAAAATCTCCTCTCACGCGGGCTTACCGCTTAAATATTGAAGATACGGAAAAGGTCCCTGCATTTTCCAAGAACAGATCCCAAAGCAAATAAAAACAGCCTGCCCTTAGCTAAAGGACAGACTGTAAAATCTGCGGTGCCACCTTTATTGATCAAAACTGATCCACTCATTGAAAATGCCAACACATTTCCTGCCGCTAACGCCGGCTTACGTTTCAGATACTCGGCAAAAGCCTTTCACCTCACCCTTGGTGGTCCATTTACCGGACTGCATTCCACGAACCTCTCAGCAAATGATTCGATCTCTGTACGGCGCATCTTCCGATTTTATCTCCACTTCATCGGTTTAAAGAAGTATAACACGGGACAGGTTTGGTTGTCAATATACATATTTCTGAGAAGTTTTGTCTCAAGTATATAGGGTGTGATCAGTAATTCTCTAAATTGAGGATGAAATTATTCTTGATTCAAAACCAAAGGAACCCCAACTTATTAATTGGGGTCCCAAAGAATATGTAAAGCTATGTTCCTGTTGATTTACTGGGTCTCAGTGCCCCATACAGTTGCCAGACGTTCAAGCAATGCAAGCACTTCAGCCCGGGTAATAGGATCTTGCCATTTGCTTTCTCCATTATTGCCCAGAAGGATTCCCTTGTCCTTCAGGCACAGGATGGATGGATAGAAATCCATCGGTACGCCCATTTCAGGGTGCTCTGCTGCGTATGCCAGCTGCCGATACCAATTGTATGATTTTCTATCACCATCAGGACCGGATAAGTATACGGTTTTCACGGTGTCGTTGAATGCGGGTTTATCATTGATTGCAGCCATATTGTAATACTTCCCGCCCTCCTGAATATCATTCTTACACAAAAAGTTTGCCAATGCGAAGAATACTTCTCCGCGGGTCATTGGCTTTAAAACTGTGTCTTTGGTGCAGTCATCGGGATGTGGTAACCCATCTTTTGCAGCAACAATATACTGGGTATACCAGTCATTTCCGATAAGCTCGGCAAATCGAATCCAGCTGTTCGTATCTTTCTCGGCTTTTTGACCGATCATTTCTTCTGAGCTGTCGAACCTGGCGAGCATTGTCAATACTTCAGCTCGGGTTACAATATTGTTTCCCTTAAAGGTTTTATCAGGGAAGCCTTTAATGAGCTTTCGGTATACCGCCATTGGTATATAAGATGCATACCACTCGTCTCCTCTGATATCAGAGAAGGTGAGTTTTGCTAGTTCCCGCAGTTTATCCCGGTTGGTTGCTGTAAGGGAACTCACGGATTTTTGTCTCATCATGGCGCAGTATGTAGTATTCGGGCTATTATCATGAATGCCGGCATCTTTATACAACAGTTCCAGAAGCTTGGCCATTTCCGGATAATCGGTCGTGATGTAGTTTACTTCTGGCTCACCTCCTGATTTCGGTTTTGGAGTGGGTGCTTTAGTCGGTTTTGGAGTGGGTATTTTAGTTGGTTTTGGGGTTGGCGTAGACGTCGGTTTAGGGGTTGGTGTGGCAGTTGGTTTTGGGGTTGGAGTAGAAGTCGGTTTTGGAGTTGGCGTGGCAGTTGGTTTAGGGGTTGGTGTGACAGTTGGTTTAGGAGTTGGCGTGGCAGTTGGTTTAGGGGTTGGCGTGGCAGTCGGGCTTGGAGTTGGTGTAACGGTCGGGCTTGGGGTTGGCGTAACGGTTGGGCTTGTGGTTGGCGTAACGGTTGGGCTTGGGGTTGGCGTAACGGTCGGGCTTGGGGTTGGCGTAGCGGTCGGGCTTGGGGTTGGTGTGCCAGAAGGAGTTGCATTACCGTCCCAGCCTGCGATTCTGGCCCAAAGGTACCATGCGGCATAAGCCTTCATATTGGCGTTCAAAGGCTGGCTGTGGGCTGAACCGCACTTATACCAGTCCACATTTTCGGTGTGGCTGTTTTGCCAGTCGATGGCCCAGTTGCGATCCATTTGTCCATCGCCGTCGGAATCATATCTGCATGTATCGTTAACCCCTTTATCCAGATAATAATTACCATCGGGGTCATAGCTTTCAATATCAGCGAAATCAAACAGAATTTTATTGTTTGTACGGCAGTATTGGCGGATTTGTTCATTCCTGATATGGAGGTTTCCTTTTATTCCTGTTCCGTCGGTGTGACCTGTCATATAAACAAATTTAATATTGGGATAATCCTGTTCCAGTTGGTTCATAGCATTCAGATAGTTGTTTATGTAAGTCTCGTTTGCACTGCTGACCTGCCCACACCAGGACCACATGACCACATTGATCTCCGGATGAGATTTCAGGTAATTACGTGTGAACCCGTGCCAGTTTTTGTGACCCAGATCGATTTTCTCTGGCTCCCTTAGTTCAAGGGCTCCATTGGTGCCACTTTCGTTCCAGGCATAGTCGCTTCCTAAAAAACCCACCAGACCGGTCATGCCAGAGGTTACCTGACTGCCATGGGAGGTATGGAAATAACAGATACACAGATTGTCCTTAGCCTGATTGATCCATTCCATGGGTATGGCCTCTATATCGGGCAAGGTGGCATTTTGATGATCGACTATGATTGCACTCAGGTCTGCGCTGTTTGTATGCAGTGCTGGATAACACGTTGTCAGCATGATTCCAATAATCAGGACTGACAAAAAAGAATTGAACTTTTTCACTTCAAAACCTCCATTTCTACATATTACATCAAAATTCATCAGAAGTATTATTTTATCGTGATTAAATACAATTAAGTAAAAATGTAGTAAATAGGAACTGCAAAAAATTATATCACAAAAAGGATTCTTCAATTATTACAAATTTATCACAAAAATCACAAGGCCCCCATCTCTAAACTACCTTATTCATAATTTTAAAAATTGAGGATTTACATAGTTTATACAATGCTTTGAAACATTTATTGATTGTTCATCAATAGATGGAAAAGTTATAATAGAAGAATTGACTAGGAATGATGAAATCCTCATTAAGATTGCTGATAAAGGATGTAAGGTGGTTGAATTCTTGATATGTCATTTGTTCTTATCGGGCGGTCTTGAGGTGGTTTCTACTCGCTGACTGTTGCCTCAGAACAGCTTATTTGGTACAATTATGAATATGATTAACAGGCAAAAATGTGCCCATTTTTTCACAGATCCGCTTCAAAATTTTTTCGTATTTGACAATAAAAGGAGTTTTGTCTTTTGAAAAAAATATTGAAGTTATTGGTCAGGTAAGAAGCTGCAGGGAAGCTGTGGAATTTGCTAAAATCAGGAGTCCTGTTGTCATACTCATGGATATTGAGATGGAAGAGAGAAGAGACGGAATCGATGCTGTGGCTGAGATCATGGATTTGTATCCGCAAACAAAAATAGTTATGTTAACCGTTCAAGAGGACGAAGAGAGTATTTTATCATCCTTTGAGGCAGGAGCTTGTGATTATGTATTAAAGAGTGCATCTGCCAAGGAAATCATTGATGCAGTTGAAGCCGCCTACAATAACTGTTCACCGATAAGGCCAATGATTGCAGGCAAAATTAGAAAACAGTTAAAACATGTAAAAAAGCTCAAAGACAATATGTATGATGTGATCAGCGTAATAACAATGCTTACGCCGACGGAAAGAGCGATATTAATAGATTTTTTAACAACTTTATCTTTTGGCATTACAGATATTAAACAAATTGTTGCTTCAGCTGTGGATAAGATGAAAGCTTCTTCAGGGAAAATTATAATCAATGCAAATATACCAGATACCCCACTGGAATGTTATGCTGATAAATATCATCTTTCCGAGGTAATCATCAACATCATTAAAAATGCCATTGAGGCCATTGGGAAAGACGCAGGGACTATAGATATCAATGTATATGCAGAACAAGGCTGGAATATCATCTCTATCAGCGATAACGGCCCTGGCATTCCTCGTAAACATCTTAAGAAAATTTTTACGCCCTTTTTCAGTACGAAATCAACCTCAAAAAATTGGGGTATTGGGCTTACATTTTGTTACAAAACAATTAAAGCGCATAACGGAATGCTTTTAGTAGACAGTAAAACTAAAAATGGTACAAAGTTTAATATATTGCTTCCAATGGTCTTAAAGCAATCATCTGCCGGAGAAAACAACCTGAAGCACTCCGGAACATGAGCCTCGTGGGTTTCAACAAGGACAGGGTTCAGCTCTGCTGAATGAGTTCACTGCTTTCTTAATATCTTGTCAATATCATTCTGTTCAAGAATATCGATTACTTCAGATATTCTCCTCACCTTAAACTTTTTCAACAGATTTTTAGTATGCGTTTTCACTGTGCTTAATTCGATATGCTTGATTTCTGCAATTTCCTTTTGCTTTTTTCTATGTTGTTAATCTTTATATCGGAGGATATTCGCTGGAAAAACATTGGCAAAATGCAGAGGGTGATTTGGCGGATTACGAGTATGAACTGAATGGAGAAAAAAACGGAGAAATGGTCTCCATCAGGCAAGCGTTGGAATCGGATAGCTGGGATATTGTCACTTTACAGCAGTCAAGTTGGCAAAGTACGCAATATAATACATATCAACCCTATTTAAACGCACTGTCTCAATATGTAAAAAAATATGCTCCGAATGCAGAACAGGTGATACACCAAACATGGGCATATGAACAGGGAAGTGAGCGTCTGACTTCTGCGGGATATCACCGGGATACATTTCATGCGAGTTATGGTCTGAGAAGATACCTTTTAGGGTTGGTTTGGTATGAGACACTTACAGGAAACAGCATTGAAGCAAATAGCTTCAAAGATCTTGACGAACCTGTAGAGGATGCATTAATCCCAGTAATCAAGAGGTGTGCCCATGAAGCTGTGGAAAAATATCATACGTGCGTTGATAAGAATCGGTAAAGGAGTATTTTTCTGATTTGGCGACAAGATAAAATTCAAACCCCAAGCAACAAGCTTACCCAAAGAGGTATACGACATTTGGCTCTCAAAGGATCCTGCTAGGCGTATACGTCCCAAAAAGCCCCCACCTCTTAAGGTGGTGGAAGTACGTCACGCTGGGCTCTGATATACCATACAGATTATACAGTACATCTCCTAATTTGCTGAATGCCTCCTGTACAAGTTTTTGAGCCTTGAAACCCGTATAGTTTTGTTATCATTTCTCAAAATTAGGGCGTTTTATCAGTGCTCTTCCCTGTTCCCTTGACAAATCCGCCATCTTTCCACGTTGTATTCATGACACTACCTTCGATGCAGGCCCGCCTTCGATATACCTGCGGGGTAACATTGCATTGCTTCTTAAACTGGTAAATCAGGTTGTTTGGGTTTTCGAAACCAACTAATTTGCCGATAGCAATGATCGGTCTTTCTGTATGAAGCAACATTTCCTTCGCTGCCTCAATTTTCTTTTGATTCAGATATTTAATGGGTGAAATATGAAATTTCTTTTTAAACTCCCGACAAATTTGATATTTGCTGATATGGTATTTTGATTCAAGTTGTTTTAGTGTAATGTTATTCATATAGTTGTTATCCAAATCATGCTTTATTTCATATATATAATTGCACACATTGGGTTTCTCATCAAATAATCTGCCTCTTTCCATTAGGATCTCATAAAGAATATCCGTAAGTAGCCTGGATTGATATAAGGGGCGGTTGGAGGATTGAGACAAGCAGTCGTATAGTAACTGTATTTTGTCCGTCACTTGTCTGCCAGGTAAATAAGAATAGTGATTGCTGTTCCCTCTTGCAAAACCGGAATAAAAAAAGAAAACAGGGGGACCCGCCACGAAAAAAATTTTAAACAGCCATGGAGCCTGTAAAGCTTCGATTTTTCTGCTTTGGTTGCAATGAAAGAAACTTATTGAGCCCGGATTCAGCCTATCATTGCACCCATCGGAAACAAGCACGCCGGAGCCCCTTTCGGTATAAATCATACAAAACAATTCCAGCTTCGGAAACTCGAACACAAAGGGATAAGATGCCGGGATTATACCGAACGCCTGGATGCAGGGAATGTTCCAGATGATATCTATGGGCACTGAAAGCATTTTCAAATGACTGGTCATGACTGAAATTACTCTTTCACATGAATGACCGTCATGCAGTGCTTCCCGGAAGGATCTCCTGAAAACCACGACTCTTCCTCCTGCTTCATCAATTTCTCCCTATTTAGGGCTCTATCATTTTCATTTCAATTAAATGTAAGTTCTCTCTAAAACCAGTATAGCAAATTATTACGCATATTTAAAGCATTTTTAGGTATATATTAGGCATTTTTTCGCCATATATTAGCTTTTATTAGGTAACAACTATAATTTTGCACAGTTACTTAAGTTATTCAGCGAGTTATCCTATGGAATATGCATAAAGATATCAATAATTGAATATGTTTTGCAATAAATACGGATGATTAATTTTATAAACGATATATAATTATATTAACCTACTTTTACTGGTAAATATTATGTTTAGTGCAGGAGGGAAAAAATGAAAGCAAAGAAGTTGTTGGCCATTCTTACCGCAGTCACGGTCATTCTTTCACTAGCAAGCTGTGTCGAACCACAAACCGGTACCGGAGGTACCACAAATGATCCGGGAAAAACCACCCAGGCAGATCCATCATCGCTCAAAGGTACGACAATCAGAGTCTATACCCACGGCGGAAACAGAGTTCTCGGAGAAGAAAAAAAGGATGAAAAAGGGAATACATACCGTGATGTCGAGAATACCGCGTTCCTAAAGTATTTGGCGGAGGATTTCACGAAAGAGACAGGAATCAATGTTGAATTGAATGTAGTTACAAATGAAGATGAATTAAGACCGTTGTTCCAGGTAAAGGATGACAGCGTAGATGTATTTACCTGTCCGAACTGGAGCCTTGAGGAATGGAAAGCTTTTTGTGAACCATATTGTACAGTGGACGAAGGTGTCGAATTATACGGTGAATACGCAAGGGCGATGCCCGCTGTTGACGGCATCGTCTATAGTATCATGCCGGGCCGGGCATACAATCAGGCTGTTGTATACAACGAAGAGGTAATTAAGGCTGCTGGATATGATAAAATCCCAGCAACATTGGACGAATTCAACAAGATGTGTGAAGCCATAAAGGCAAATGGGGTAACCCCGATTTCCATGCACAGGGTTGAGAACTGGCCTTTGGCAACCGTTCAGGATTTTGCGGGATATGTTGCAGGAAATGCCAATGTTTTTGCAGAATGTCTGAAAACTGAAAATCCATTCTCTGAAACCGCTCCCTTCGGCAAGACGATCAAAATATACACACAATGGAAAGCAAATGGATTTTTTGAACCCGAAGTTTATACCGACTTTGGCGTAGCCATGGACAGTGTCGCATATGGCAGAGCCGCTATGATGCTGTTCGGTTCCTGGGTCGTACCGCAGATTCAGGGTCGTGTTCCCGATGGAAAGGATCCTGCAATCATCAAATTTGCTCCCGCTCCGGATTTCGGTGCAGGCAGATTTGTATTGGCAGCACCAGCAGACAATTGGGCGATTTGCAAATTCTCTAAGAACAAGGATGCAGCAAGGCTGTTCATCGAATATATCGCCAATGATGCTCAGTTTATAGCCGATAGCGGTTTCATCGCAAATAAGAAAGGTGTTACTCCGATTGTTCCTGATCTGTATTCCATCATCGATGACCTTGTAGCCTCCGGCGATTGCAAGGTACTGCTGCAACCGGCCAATGATGCCAATTCACTGGCCAACCAGGAAGTATTGACAGAAGCCGGGTTATGGGCCGATTATAAATATGTTGGTCTGTTGTTCGACTCTCTGGATGTAACAAAGCCGGACGACTGGTCTGCCTATAACAAGCAGGTGGAAGTTCAGAACAACGCATACAAGAAGTATAAGGAAGAGCTCGGGCTGGAATGGGTAGATTGATATTATGCGAAATAAGCCTCCTCCGATCGGAGGGGGCTTATTTTTCAAAAGATGCTCCGCTAATTTGAACGTGAAGGATCTGGAGAAAGGGTAAAAAGTAAATGAGACGAACAAATAAAAAGAGCAGGACAATATTCATCTTTACATTTTTAGCGCTTCCGGTGATTCATCTGTTGGTGTTCTCCTATATCCCCATATTAAGTAATGTGTATTTAAGCTTCACGAAATACAGTGGGGTTGGTATACCGGAGTTTATTGGACTGAGAAATTACGAAAGGTTGTTGACCGATCCTCAATATATATCCATGTTTAAAAATTGCCTGTGGTATATGATCGTTGCTATACCGCAGCTGATCTTCGCCTTTTTCTTGGCCGTGTTTATTAATGGGAAATTCCGTGGATTAAACTTCTTCAAGGGAGTTTTGATCATTCCGTATTTACTGAACGGCGTTATTATATCCACCATTTTTATTATTTTCTTTAATAATTCAGGCACGTTTAATTCATTATTAAAATTGATTGGCCTAGAAGGACAGCAATGGCTTCAGAATTTAAGGCTGGTCAATCCGGCTATTGCATCCATCAGTATCTGGAGGTATTATGGTTTTAATTTCGTCATGTTTTTGGGCGGTCTTCAAACAATCCCTTCCGAGTTATTCGAAGCGGCTGCAATGGACGGATGTAAAAAGCTGCAGGAAATCCGATACATTTCCATTCCATCCATAACGCATATTTTGTTTATCAATATCTTGTTAAGCATATCCGGTTCAATTCAGGTTTTTGAAATCCCTTACATCATGATGAATGGCTCCAATGGGACTGTTACGCCTGTTATTCAGATACAGCAAAGCGCGTTTTCGGATAACAGGGTTGGCTTCGCCGCCGCCCTATCCATTATGGTGTTTGTCATTGTTGTCATCGTGGTCAGCATTCAGAGGGTCTTCGATAAAAGGGGTGAGTTAACATGAATAAAGAGACAAAAACCTATAAAGTACTGCGTTATGTGTTCCTAATTGCAGCATGCATTTTCGTGATCATACCGTTGATCCCATTAGTCTTCATGGCATTCAAGACCGGCGCCGAATATTCGTCCACAAGTGTTCTGACTCCGCCAAAATACTGGCTTAACCTGTATAACTTTGCTTACGCCATCAAGGTAGGTAAGCTTGGAAAAGCGCTGATGAACACAGCTATCATTTTGGGTATTTCAATTTCTATCCAAATCATGTTTACCACCATGGTATCATACGTATTGCATCGCTTTGAGTTTACCGGCAAAAAGCTGATTTTCTCTTTATTTATGATGACCATGTTTATTCCGATAGTCACAACACAGACAATCGTATTTCAGATTATTTACAGAATGGGGCTTGTGAATAAAATGCTGAGTGTGATATTGCTATATTCCGGAGTGGGTATTGTGGGCATTTATGTTATCTTGAACCTGTTGGCAACGATCCCGAAGGAATTGGATGAGTCTGCCTTAATGGACGGCGCAAGCTATTACAGAATTTTCCGAAGTATCATTTTTCCGCTGTTGAAACCGGGTTGTACAACACTGTTAATCATCAATGGCATTGGATTATATAATGATTTCTACATCCCCAACCTTTATCTGAGAAAAGATGTACAGACTTTCACCGTTGCACTGTATAAATTCTTCGGCAATACGGCCACGCCTTTTGAAATTGTTGCTGCTGCGATCCTTCTGGGAATCATTCCAATCGGGATTGTCTTCCTGTTCCTCCAAAAGCACATATTCTATGGCCTGGCAGGAGCAGTAAAATCATGATTCGCGAAACACCGGTTTACCGGGTACTGTGTGCCATCCATATTGTCTTTTTTACAAGCCTTCTATGCTTTGGTACCGTATGTCTGTCAGGTACAATACTGATGGTTCCGGCTATCGGCGCATCCTTTCTCATTGGGAAGGATGCCCTGTATAAAGAATTGGATGTCACCAACAGCATCATTGCAACCTATTTTAAATACCTGAAGGCTTCGATAAAGCTATTGAGGTATTCATTACTGAATATCCTGATTGTTTTAAATGTAGCCGGTATGATCATCACAGCATCAACAGGCAATTTCATATATTCCTGCATCTGTCTTGCCATCGTTGGTTTCCTGCTGTCTTTCATGTTGTACATTGCAGGGTATCATACTTTTGTCAGCAATCAAATTAATATAACAGAGGTTTTTCTTAGCATGTTCATCAAACTGCACCTTCTGTTACCGGTCTTTATCGTAATGGTTCTATGCGTACTGTTTTTCTCTGGTACATTGCTGACGGTAATATTTCTTTCAGGAACCCTTTTTCTTTTTGTGCTGGAAGTATTGATTTTCATTCAAATGGTCCATTTTAAGGCCAAGTCAGGGAAACTGGATAAAGATGATAAATTTGCATATTTGGTTGGCTCATGAATTGACAAAAAACAAACCAGTGGATACAATAAATCCGATAATAAGCGAAAGCATTGGTTGAGGTTTAAAATGGCTAAAAAGATAAGGTTGGCAGATATTGCGAAACGCTTGAATGTAAGTACTGTTACTGTATCAAAGGCTTTATCCGGCCAAAAGGGTGTTAGTGAAGAAAAACGGATACAAATAATAAATCTCGCCGCTGAATTGGGTTATAAAAGCGACTTGCTGGCGGGGAGTATCAATAAAAATAAAAGCAAGGATATCGGGATCATCGTCCCAGGAAGATACTTTGGCAAGTATGATTCTTTTTATTGGATGATGTATCAGGAAGTAGCCACCCGTGCGGTTCAGGAAAAGTGCTTTACCATGCTTGAGGTCATCAGCACCGATGATGAAGAAAAACAGGAATTACCTCGGCTTATCAAGGAAAAAAAGGTGGATGGGGTCATACTGATTGGCCGCCCGTATAGCGGATATCTCAGAAAAATACGGGAAGACGGATCGGTTCCAATCATTTGCCTGGACTTTTTTGACGATTTCAGCAATTGCGATTCGGTTATTTCCGATAGCTTTTATGGAACATATATGCTGACGAACTATTTGTTCAGCATGGGCCATGAAGATATCGCCTACGTGGGCACCCTGCTCTACACCGGTAGTATTACCGATCGGTACTTCGGTTATTGCAAGTCCATGATGGAGCATGGCAAGAAGATACGCCAGGAATGGGTTTTAGATGACAGGGATTGGGAAACAGGCGATGTTGCATCCTTTGATGTAAAATTTCCGGAAGAGATGCCTACCGCTTTTGTCTGTAATTGCGACCTGACCGCCAACTATCTGATAAAAAGGCTAAGAATGAAAAACTACAGGGTACCGGAGGATATATCTGTGGTCGGGTTTGATAACTTCATATACCCCGGCTTATGTGATATCGGTATTACGACCTATGATGTCAATGTGAAGGAAATGGCACGAATCAGCATCGATGTTCTTCTAAAAAAAATAGCACATACAAATTACCGATCGGGAGTAAGGGTTGTTGAAGGAGAAATCGTGTACAAAGAGAGTGTATGCAGAAATTCAAAGCCAGGCAGCAGTTCAATTTAGTTAAAAAAGTTGCCGACCATGGTTGGTTTCGATGACGGGCTATCCGGTATAATAATGACTACGTTTGTGAAAAATTTGGATGCATAATCACCCTTCCATATGATAAACGCAATGGTACCCCAATTGGCAGCATGAGCTTCAATATTGGTCGCAGCGTGCTGCGGCGTTCCGTTTTCCTCCTTGGCAGCTATGTTATTTTCCGGTGCAGATGTTTCTATGGCAGGGAGTGTAGAAGGGTATCTTAAAACAGAGAATCCGCCTGCTTCATAAATCCATCCTGCTTCAAAGCTTTTCATAATGAGGCATAACAATTCCCGGGTTTTCAACCGATACAAACCCTGTGCCCGTATATTCAAGCCTTTCATTGCCTGATACGGAAAACGGGATCACCTGGTTCTTATATCGAAGCTGTCCCGTAATCGTACGAACCGACATTCCGATAAGTCCTTTCAGAGCTCCGTTTCTGTCGGTTACCACCCTGACCCCCTGCGGAATTGAATACAGAAGGTTTCCATCCTTATAAACCTCAGAACCTGCTTTGTCATTCACCAGCTCAAACGCTGCGCCGTCCATCTTCCTGGCATAACCGGTGGCTTCTGCAACGGTCTGCCCGTAATCTTCACCGTAAGGTATCAGTGTTGTGAACCATATATCGCCTTCAGGGGTAGGCAGAATACCGCTGTAGCGTTCCAGATAATCCAGCAGGCACAGCATTGCGCCCGAGGAGTTTTTGGATTCGCCCGGTTCGCCTGTCCAGGGGTTAATGGCCCCGGAGAATTTTTTATTTCTGGACAAATGCGAAAGGATGGGCTTGATGATCCAGCTTAACTCCACATACCGATGATGGTATTCAAAAGCGAGGGGAGTACGATACGTTGTCAGATTAGTGGACTTACCTGACCAGCTGTTATAATATATGGAATTATGATCATAGCCTGATTGATCCAGTGCAATGGCTGTAAGCGGATATCTCGCAAAGAACTTTTGGGTATTCAAAAGGTATCTTTTTAAAGCATCCTCAAACATCACCCCGTCACCGACTTCATTGGCAAACACGTACATCTGTATTATGGACTGCATGCGGACAAAACGGTTGTTTCGATCCCGATCGTAAAAGAAACGATCTTCTTCGTCGTAACAATACTCCATCAGGCTTTTCAAACTCTGCTCCGCTTTAGCGGCCCAAACGGAACCATCCTTACCAAGCTCTTCCGCCATCTTTTGCAGATATTTTCGCTGACAATACACATTTGACGTTAAATCAGGTGCCAGATACGGCAGAACAGGGGAGTCCGGGTCGTACTTAGCTGGATCTCCTTCAAAGGGAATATCATTGACATGCCAGAACCTTGCGGAACGGTCATGCCCCGTATCAAAGGTACAAAAGGCTTCGACGCAGCCGGTACCGCGGGTATTCCTATAAACCGAAAGCCATTGGTCGTTGCGCGCTATGGCGTTGTACATTTTCTCAAGAAATGCTTTGTCCCTGCCGGTAGTCAAATAATGGTTCCAAACGCTTCTGGCCAGCGGCGTCACCATCTGAATCTGACGATAATAAGGGCCCTGATCCGTCACTTTATACGGGATCAAGCCGTCCTCTCTCTGAAAATCAGCAAACAGCTCAAAACAGGATCGGGCTGTTTGCGGGCAGAACCGCGAAAGATGTTCGCTCTTAATAGTGCCGGTACTTTCCAGCCAGCAGCCGATATAAACATCACCCTCGATCAGCAAAGGACTTCCGTTCACTGCAGTATAGATGTTGTTCATCAGATCGTGGGCAGCCCGATAATATTGTTCTTCAATTTGAGGATGGGACGCCACAAATTTAACCCCGGAATCTTGGAACTGCTTCAGGGCGTCCCGGCTGACCTCCCTGTCGAAATCGCCGATCCTTTTTCCAACATCAACATCACGTAGCCTGGACAGAATAGAACTCATACAAACGCCTCCTCGAATGCATTTTTTGCAGACAGGTTAACAAAAATCAACCATCCACTTATTATTGTATATTTACCCAAGTTACCGCTTATAATAATCTTTTTTTTGGTTGCTCTGAAAACATGATCCAGAACATAAACTACCATAATTCATGGCATATAATGGAACTATTTGATATAATTGAAGTCATATGGAATAGATAGATAAAGAGAACATAACCATAAAAGAGAAAGAAAAAAATCAAACAACATCGCCAAATGATGAAATTCGACAAAGAAGCAGCGCATTTCATCTGTATTGAAAGGAGTCGGTAAAATGGAAAAGGTGAGGAACATTGCAAAGAAAGCATTAATCATTGTTTTGATTATTCTTGGGTTAGTTCTGATTTACAATCTGCTTCAATTGGCTTTCCTTTCAAATCAAAGGATCAGTGTAACAACGCAGAATTCATACTATTCCGGTGTGAATGGAATATGTGAAGTTGTCGTTCGTGATCAGAAATCACGTGTCCCCATTGAAGCAAATATCAAACTCAGGCTAATAAATGGAAAAATGAAACCTGTGTCCGAAGATTATAATGTTAAGACCGACTCATCCGGATGTGCGGTTGTGGATTTTGAAACGCCGAAGGTTGCAGACGGAGAGTATTTTCTTGAGATCAATGCACGATCAGAAAAGGGAAGAGACAAAATCAGGCAAAAAATAAACATTTATTCAGAGCAATCCTCAGGCAATGTTACGATAACCTTGGACAAGTCCCTGTACAAGCCCGGCGACACGGTTCAATACAGGGTTCTTGTCACGGATTTCATCAGTGACAGGCCTGTAACCAACGATGTTGAAGTTTCAATCTTCGATGGCCGTGAGAATCAGGTATACAAGAAAACCCTTACAACCTCCGAGTTTGGGATTACCAGCGGGAGCTTCACCCTTGCAGACAAGGTGAACAGCGGCATTTACACCCTTAAGGTGCTCTCGGGCAGCAGAATGTACCTCAAAGAGTTTGAAGTAAAGCCATACAAGCTGCCAAAATTCGAAATCTCCATCACCACCGACAAGGAAGAATACAGGGTTGGCGAAGAACTGCACGGAATGATCCGGGCTGAGTACTTTTTCGGTCAGCCTGTAAAAGGCGGAGCGGTAGAAATTCAGTTCGGCGAATCCCATGTCGTTAAGCAGCCGCTGAACGAGCAGGGGGAATGCCCCTTTACATACACAATCGCTGAAGAGGGACAGCATGAATTAAAGGCCACAGTGACCGATACCTCCAACAACCTCGAAACAGCAGAAAAGAATGTTATCGCGTCAAACCTTCCGCTGGTAATTTCGGTTAAGACCGAAAGTGGCCTGGTCCTTCCCGGAATATCCAATGAAATCTTTGTTTTCGTGTCAAAGCCCGACGGAACACCCGTGAAAACGTATCTAAAAATATCCGGGGACGTCAGGCTTGAAATCGCAACGGATGAAAACGGAATGGCCAGCTTTTTCGCAAAGTCGGTTCTGGATGATGTTTTAAGGCTTACTGTTGAAGCGATGGAATATGATCTGACTTATCAGTTCGATCTTGAAGTAGGCAAAAACTGGACAGATGTGCTTATCAGGCCGGATAAACCGGTATACAATGAGAATGAAGCAATACCGCTGAGCATCATGAAGCAGCGTGATGGGAAGGTGTGGATCTACGCTGTAAAAAACGGTCAAATCATTACCGCCGTGGGTACGGAGGAAGACAAAACTGAGTTAATGCTTCCGAAGGGAACATATGGCCTTATCGACCTGGTGTATGGCTTCCAAGAGACAGGCAGGGGTATGGTACAATCCATGGCGGCGTCAAGATCTGTTTTCGTCAGGCCTGAGAACGCCCTGAACCTTGCAATTTCAAAGGAAAACAGAGTATATGCGCCGGGCGAGAATATCACACTGTCCTTTGAAGCGAAGGATCAGAATGGCAACCCACTGGACAGTGCCATACTTTTGACCATTTCCGACGAGGCGCTTTTGTCTCTCGCCGACAATGATGTCACACTGGACAATATCAAGCTTGCACTGTCACAGATCGCTGACGAGAGAGGAATCAATACCGAGGAACTTTATGAGGCCATATTGAACAATGCCTCCGATGCGGTGTTGACATCACTTATGCTGAATGAAAACGGTTATGAACCGGAATTGAAGGGGCAAACATGGAGCAACAATGAAAAAAGAGATTTGATTATCGGTTCATCAATTATATGGGTTGTGTGTGGTATTCTCGTTATTGTTCTCCTGCTGTGCATTATCTATAAGAAATTCTGTGTGATTGTGCTGTACATTCTTGGTTATCTGCCAGTGCTCATTATTTCAGCATTCATAGCGGCGATGATATTCTGGCGCCTTCCTTATCGGCTGGAAAAATTGTATATCATCGGAACAATGTTGGTTTCCCTGTTGATATACATTGTTTTGGCATATGTTTTCCGCAGAATCATAAAGGCCAGAAAGGATCCACAGGACAATGAAAAAAAACATTCAGATGTATTGCACTATGTGGCTATTCTGATTATCGCATTAGTCATGGTCATTTTACTGCCGTATATTGTATTGACATTGTTTGGTGGCACATTGTCATCGACTGTAGATGAACTAACACCTGCCGGAGCTCTCCAGCAAAGCGCATCTCCAAGAGACACGGGGTTCAATGATGTACTGAATGGTCTTTTCGATGGATCATCGGGGACTTCATCGAGCACCGTACCCGGAGCAGCGCCGGCAAGCCAGGCAGGCAATGAGAAACCGGAATCATCCGGGGATGGTTATGCAGCTGTGGAAAAGATAAGAAGAAGGTTTATGGAAGTAATGTTCTTCCATCCGCAGATTGAGGCACAGGATGGGAAAGCATCGGTTACTGTTCCTCTGGCTGACAATATCACCACCTGGAACATTCAGGCTGTGGCAAATTCGCTTAGTGGGAATATCGGTTCGGAAACGGGCAGTATTCAGGTCTTCCAGGAATTCTTCGTGGATTTTGACACACCCTGGAACCTGGCAGTGGGAGATGAGGTCGGTATTCCGGTGACTGTATCAAACTACCTGAAACAGCCTCAAAAGGTCAGGTTACAGGTTCATCGAGGGGACTGGTTTGAAATCACTGATGGCCAATATATTATTGAAATGGATTTGAACTCCGTAGAAAGGAAGCTTGTTTATATCCCTATAAAGGTAAAGAAAGCCGGAACGCAAAAGCTCAGGGTGGATGCAGCTGGTCAGCAGATGGCCGATGCAGTGGAAAAGGAAGTAAGGGTATATCCGGCAGGCCTGCTGCGGCAGGAGATCGCAGCATCAGGACTGGTAGAGAAAGAGATCACGAACCAGGTATTCTTCCTTACACCGGATATTGAAAAGGCCAGAAACATCCGGATTAAGCTGTTTCCGTCGCCAATAGCCCAGGTGGTGGAGGGCCTCGAAAGCATGCTCCGGTTCCCGGACGGATGCTTTGAGCAGATTTCCTCGAGCCTGTACCCGGATATCCTTGTGCTGAAATACCTTAAGGACAATAATCTGTCCAATCCTGAAATTGAACAAAAGGCATATGAATGTATTGAAAAAGGTTTTCAGAAGATCCTTACCTATGAGGTAGGAAACAGAAGCGGCTCATTTTCTCTGTATGGAAAAGAACCCGCCGAGCTGGTTCTGACCGCTTACGGATTAATGGAGTTTACCGATTTGAGCCAGGTTTATCCGGTGGCTCCAGACCTTCTGGAAAGGATGCGGGAATATATTTACCACCAGCAAAAATCCAATGGAAGCTTTAATACTAGCGATCATCATTATGGCGGCCCGAACACCACCGATCATCTGGCGCTGAACGCATATATCGGATGGGCGCTGTCGGAAGCTGACGCTTCGGACAGCAGGCTGCAGAAGACGGTTACATACCTGAAAGGCAAAATGAATGACACCAACGATGGCTATACGCTGGCGCTTATTGCCAACATCCTGGTGAATACAGGGGATAAGGATGCGAAGACGTTACTGGACAGACTGGTCGGAATGATTGTTACTGATCGGGACGAAGCATATCTGCCCAGTACAACCACAGACTATTATGGAGCCTGCGGGAGTATGCAGAATCTCCAGGCAACAGCCCTTCTTTCGGTTGCGCTGTCCAGGGGGCAGGTACAGCATAATGTGAACAACCGCCTGCTGAACCATATCATTGCATCGAAAGACGCTTATGGGACCTTCGGAAGCACGCAGTCTACGATCCTTTCGCTGAAAGCACTGGTGGCGGCTACAGAAGCAGCTACGATGAAAGAAGGAACCATCACTGTAAAGGTCAATGACAGGGAGGAAAAAATCGAAATTGGTTCAGATGTCCTGTCCTATTACCTGTGTGATTTCACCGGTGCCGATAAGGAAAACACCGTCCGTATCAGTACCGATGGCAGATTTAATTATGAAATCATTAAGGAGTATTATGTACCATATGATTTATTGGAGCAAAAGGATGACTTTGAGATCAACCGAACGGTGGGTAACCGCTTCGTGGTTAATGATGAGGTTTCGGAGGAGATACGCATCGTGAACCGTCAGGATTCGCTGGTACAGAACATGATGGTCCTTCTGCAGATTCCCCAGGGCTTCACCGTGAATGACAGTTATCTTGAGGAGATGAAGCTGGAAGGCATCATCAGTGAATACAGCATCGGTTATGACCTGATTGAAATTTATATCCGCGGGGTTCAGCCACAGGAAGGCAGAACACTCCGGCTTGGCTACTGGGCAGGGTATCCTGTGAAAGTCATGACCAACGGAATCACGGTATACGATTACTATAATCCGGAAGTGGAAGCGATCCTGCCGCCGACCGAAATCGTCGTAACAGCCTGGTAGGGTATTCCGGGAAAACAGAAGTACGGCTGAATGATAACCGAAGGGATCGGATTCCGGTCCCTTCGGTCAAGCGGTGGGTTGTAACCGGAAAAAGCTTATATTCCGCCGGTTGGCTTTTGATTTTTGATATTGCAGGATGTCTTATACACTAAAAACAAACAGGATTATCACTCCATGCATCAGGCGTCGGCAGCAAGGAACGGCAGCAGCTGTCTTATCGCCCAATGGATATTGGAAGTAACAGCTTATTTGCCATAATTTTTTCGTGTTTGTCAAACGCTAACTCTCTTCCGCATCAAGATTGATGATGTGTAATGGAAACGCCCCCCATATCTCCTGTATCAATTCAACCTCGCGTTTCTTACAAGTAAACAGCATGATTTGTCTTGTTTGGCTCTCTTTGGCCAAAAGCTCAATCGCATTCCTGGTTCTTGCTTCATCATATTGTGCGAACGGCTCGTCCAAAAACAACGGTAGCTTTTCGCCCTGCCTTTCAACCAGCCTGACCGCTCCAAGGCGGAGGGCAAGATATACCTGATCGGAAGTACCTGACGATAGCTGCTCCGGGATCACAGTTTCGGTCAATTCAGCAGGCTGAAGTTTAAGTGTTAGTTGATCATCCGCCTTTAAATCCTCATACTTCTCACCAGTAATCAAACGCAAAATACTGCTCATCTCCCGGTTCAGCAAGGGTACATAATCCCTCTGGATTGCAAGGCCTGCTTCAGAAAGAACCTGCATGGCGGTTTCCAGTGCTTTGTTCAGAAACACAATCCGCTCTTTTTCCTCCAACAAGCTATGAACTATCTCATGTGCTTGTTGCAAAGCCTCCGTATCTGGAATATTTTCAAGCCTTGTCGACAATGTGTTCATCTTTAGCTGATTTCTGAGCAAAGCCTCATTACATTCTTCAATTGAGTCAGCGACCTGTTCTGGAGTAATATCGTACTTTGATTGTTGGGGCTGTTTAAGTGTCCTTTCCATCTCGTGGATCACTTCCTCCAGTTGTTCAGCAGTTGTTATGTCTGCCCCATAAAGTAACGATGCCTCCCGCAGGATCC
>JAAYKJ010000086.1 GCA_012522505.1 Clostridiaceae bacterium | reverse complement strand
AGCGGCTGTTCTGCAAGAGTCTATATTGGCGGAGTTTACGGTTTTGCATCAGGTGCAGAATATTCTAAAGAGAGTGTTCAGAAAGTATTGAAAGCTGCCCATGAAAATGCTGTATTTATGGATTCACGGGTAGGAAAAAACAAGCCGCCATTACCAGTAATAGGATCGGGTAATGTGGGTTTGAAGCATGAAGTTCAGGATGTAGAGCAGAAAACATATATTGAGTTTGGAAAAGCAGTTGATGCATACATTTCGTCAAAGTATCCAAAGCTGGCAAGCAGAATAGTAGCGGTACAGTCGGACAGCATGGAAAAGCTTCTTACGGTCAGCGATGGTTTCGAGACCCATTCCCAAATGCCCAGAAGCTTTGTATATGTTATCCTGACGGCGCAGGCAAGCGATGGAAGCAATGTTGAATTATTCAAGCCCTTTGGTGGCTATGGTTATTTTCATGAGGTATTCTCCTCACCGGATATGCTATATGATGAGATCGATCAGCAATATACCGAGCTGATGAAAAAAGCCGAAGGAATATACAGCGAAGCGGGCTACAAGGATGTTGTCATGCATCCAGATCTTGCAGGCATACTTGCCCATGAGGCTGTCGGGCACACAGTGGAGGCAGATATCGTTCTAAGTGGTTCGGTTGCAGCCCACAATCTCGGAAAGACCGTTGCAAGTGAGTTGGTAACAATGATTGATTTTGCGCATACCTTTGATGGAAAGCCTGTACCGCTGCCGCTTTATGTTGATGATGAAGGCACACCGGCTGAAGATGCGGTTTTAATTGAAAACGGAGTATTAACCGGATATATGAACAATCGGGAAACCGCCCAACACTTCGGGATGAAGCCCCAGGGAAATGCCCGGGCCTTTCTATTCTCGGATGAACCACTTATCCGTATGCGGAACACTGCCATTCTTCCTGGCACCAGCAAGCTGGAAGACATGATCGCCGCCATTGAAGACGGCTACTATTTAACTACAACGAGTAACGGACAAGCAGATACCACTGGTGAATTTATGTTTGGTGTCTCGATGGGCTATGAGATAAAAAAAGGAAAGCTGGGAAGGGCCATACGCGACACAACCATATCCGGAGTAGCCTTTGAAATGCTGAAAACAGTGGATATGCTTTCCAATACGATGGTTTGGTCATGTGCCGGCATGTGCGGGAAAAAGCAGCCGATGCCTGTCGGAATGGGCGGCCCGGCTGTGAAATGCAAGGTTATGATGGGCGGAAGGTAAGGAGGTTTACACATGAAAACGAATAAAGAGATCGCGATATATGTACTGGATGCCCTGAAAAAGGTTGGGGCAGATCATGCACAGTGCGTTGTTTCCACAGGCAGAGCTGATGAATTCAACGTGGATGGCGGGCAATTCAGCCTGATGCGAACACTGTTTAACAGCTCAGTTGTAATGAAAGCACTGAAGGATGGCAAAAAGGGTATCATCACGGCCAACAGGCTAGACAGGGATTCTCTTGATAATGCGGTTCGGGAATGTATTTTGGCAGCGCAGTCATCCGTCAGTGATGAGGCCGAAAGCATAGCAGAAAAGGGAAACAATGAGGAGTTTGTATCCGGAGTTCTCACACCGGACAGGGATAAGCATTTCGATCGGATTCAGGAATATATGGAGGATGTGGGTAAGGCCTATCCCAAAATTATGATTGGGCAGCTGATTTCAAAGTATATCCATTCAGAAAAGGTACTCATGAACACCAATGGTGTGGAGTTTAAACACACCAGCGGCAAATACGACATAGGCATGATGTTTACAGCGCGTGAAGGAGAGGCCGTATCATCCATGAACGGCTATGAGGCACAATTTTTGTCCCTGGACGGGAAGCTGATCGATATCGGAATGCAGCGGACACTATATGAAGAAAGCGAGAAACAGATTTTCACGAAACCCTGCCGCGGAAAGTTTGTGGGGAAAATGATCATTTCCCCGGCGTGCCTGGCAGATGTGCTGAAGATGGCTTTTTATAATTTTATATCCGATTCCACCATCATTGACGGCACAAGCCCTTGGAAATCCATGCTCGACAAGCCAGTGGCATCGGAAAAGGTATCCATTTCCACAGTGCCTTTTGATTCAAGGATTGTCTGTGGAGAGCGCTTTACCGGTGAAGGATACCGGAGTGAAAACATGGATATTATTCAAAACGGGTTGCTGAAGAACTTTATGCTGTCCAATTATGCCTCTCGAAAGACCGGTTTCCCAAGGGCATTGAATTCAAGTGCAAATCTTTTCGTCAAGCCGGGCGATTCCAGTTTACGTGAGCTTATCAAAGACGTGGACCGGGGAATTCTTCTGAACAGATTTTCCGGCGGACGGCCCGGTACCAACGGTGATTTTTCCGGCGTGGCCAAGAACAGCTTCCTGATTGAGAACGGTCAGGTAACCGATGCGATCAGCGAAACGATGATCAATGGAAACCTATCTGATATGTTCAAACAGGTTATTGGGGTTTCATCTGAAACTGTCTGCGATGGTTTGACGATTCTTCCCTGGATCTTATGTGACGGTATTACCATCTCAGGAGAATAAACCATTCACAGGTTCTCTGGCTTAACGAACGGGTGATGGGCAGATCACTTGGTCCACGAATCACACCACTCGACCTGTTAGCTTCGAACCGAGTATAGGAACAACAGGGGGCCGATTCCCTTATCTGCCTTATCAGGACAGGGAACCAGGCCCCTTCCTCATTTTTTCTTAAGGAGGGAGATAGATGAAGTACTATTATGAAAACAATATGCTTCTTTTGGAGGGAGGCGCAAAAGAGCATACAATCTCTGATATTGACATTTATATTGGTAAGGATATCCTGAAAAATACGGCATACTATATAGAAAAAAGGGAACTTGGGAAAAAGTGCTTGATAATTGCTGACAGCAATACAACTCGTGCCGCGGGCAAAGACCTGACAGAGCTGCTTTGTCGGAATGGCTTTGACGCAAATGTTTGTCTTCTGCGTGACAGAGAGAATGAGAAAATTGAGGCAGATGAATTGTCGGTTGGCCAGGTGATGATGTCTCTTGAGCCTGAACCGGATTTTCTGATTGCATGTGGATCGGGTGTTATTAATGATGTTACACGTTTTGTCTCATATATCACCGGGAAGCCGTTTGTCAGCGTAGGAACAGCGGCATCCATGGACGGCTATACATCGGTAACCGCCCCGATGATATTTGACAGGAAAAAAGTGCATAGGCACGGAAATGCACCTAAAATTGTTGTGTTGGATACAGGTATTTTGAAAAATGCTCCCATGGAAATGACAATCGCCGGTTTTGGTGATGTATATGGAAAGTATATCGCAAAAGCGGACTGGCTGTTATCGCATATTATTAATGGTGAAACTGTCGATGAAGAAGCACTGAATATGATAACCCAAGCCTTGGAAAAGCTTACCGATAATGTGGAGCAAATCGCCCGGGCAACGGATGAAGGTCTGAGGGCGATCATCGAAGGGTTGATTCTTGCTGGAATAACCATATTTACTACCGGACAGACAAGAGCGGTAGCTTCTGTAGAACATAATCAGAGCCATATCTGGGAAACAAGAATGCTCGAAGCAGAAAAACCATATGCGTCACACGGCACAACGGTGGGATGTTCAACTGGTTACTATCTGCGGATGTATGAATATTTTAAAAGGATAAATGTAAAGGAGCTGAACAGGGAAGAGGCCTGTAAAAGGCTTTTGGATCGCACGGGTTTTCGAAATCAGGCCGTTCAGTGCTTCGGGGAAGGCTTCCTATCGATATTGGAAAAAACAAACCGTTGCCTGCAATTGTCGGAAGCTGAAATTAACAGACAGTATGACTTAATCCTGAACAATTGGGACAGGGTTTTGAAGGCGCTGGATTTTCTCCCGTCGTGGGAGGAATATAAAAGCATTTACAAAAATTTTAATCAGACGATACATGCCGAAGAAATTGGGATTCCAACCGATCTTCTGCGGTACACCCTCATGTATTCTACCTTCTACAGGGATCGGTATGATTTTGTTTTCGTGATGAACATTCTGGGCGTAATTGAGGAGGTTGTGGAACAAACCTTAAGGGACTACCACCATATGACGGGGACGGTTCCGTGTCTTGATTCAACATCGCTGCAATTTTTTTGTTCACACTGTTAATCTGCGAATTTACTTAACCTACACGGTTAATTATAATAAATCGATCAGACATGGTGAAATTATAAAAAATCATTGACATCGAACAGAATATTCCATATAATACATAAAACGAATATTTTCACAAACCGTTGATCAAGGGAAGTAAGTTTAGGATGGTATTTCAGAGAGCCGCTAGTTGGTGTGAATGCGGTAATACAGTACTTTACCGAATGGGCTTGAGAGGGTGGCTTGAAACTGATTCAGGAGTAGACGCCGACGGGAACCCCATCCGTTATCACAGGGGTACGCATGATGGTGCGTAAGATGAGTGGGTAATATTTACCAATTTGGGTGGTACCGCAGAAGCAAAAGCTTTTGTCCCTATGTAGGGACAAAGGCTTTTTTTACGTTTTTTGCAAAGCAAAATAACGGCCATTAGTGTTTGTGCTTGCAAAGCAAGCTATAACGTTTTTTGCAAAGCAAAATAACGTACATTAATGTTTGTGCTTGCAAAGCAAGCTATAACGTTTTTTGCAAAGCAAAATAACGGCCATCCCATAGCACCCACGGGTAAAAACTTTGGACGAAAGGAGTTTCATCCCATCAGATGAAAAATGTATCAGCTTTATGGATTATCAAAAGGTTCAGGAACTGGCGAAAACGTATACGGTCATTCCGATCTGCAGGGAGGTCTATTCCGATTTAACAACCCCGGTATCCATATTACGAAAACTGGAGAGCATAAGCTCACGGTGTTTTCTTCTGGAAAGTGTTGAGGATGGGAGGAATTGGGGCAGATATTCTTTTCTCGGCTATGATCCTATCATGAGAGTGTATTGCAAAGGGCATACCGTAAGCATTCTACAAGACGGACAGCTTACCGAACAGAAAACGCTTAGGCCGTTGGATGTGCTGCGTGAAATCCTATCGCAATACAAACCGCCAGAGCTTGAATATATGCCTCCCTTTACCGGGGGATTTGTCGGGTATTTTGCATATTCAATGATCAAATACAAAGAGCCAAAGCTACAGCTACGCGAAGGAGAATTCAATGATTTTGATTTGATGCTGTTTCACAACATTATAGTATTTGATCACTTGCGACAGAAAACATTCATCATCGCCAACATTACAAGGGACAATCTGGAGGAAAACTTCATTCGTGCAAAAACTGCTCTGGCTTTTATCGAGAGCTTAATCCATTCACAGGAGCCGCCTGCAAGCTCATTCTGTAAACAGCAGGTCGAATTTACCTGCAATGTGGAAAAACACGAGTATGCCCAGCTAGTTGATCGGACCAGGGAGTATATCCGGGAAGGTGATATTTTCCAGGCGGTTATTTCACGAAGGTTTACAGCAGTTATGAAAGGCGGTCTTCTGAATGCATATAGAATTCTGCGGACAACAAACCCATCTCCCTATATGGTATACCTGAAAACGGATGATGTCGAATTGATGTGTTCATCCCCAGAAACTCTGGTAAGGCTTCGGGAGGATAATCTTGTCACCTTTCCTATTGCGGGCTCTAGGCCGAGAGGCAAAACCAAGAAGGAAGATACGTTACTGGAGAAAGAGCTGCTTGAAGATGAAAAGGAGCTATCCGAACACAATATGCTGGTGGACCTTGGCCGGAATGATCTTGGAATGATATCGAAATTTGATTCAGTGAAGGTTACCCAATACATGAAAATTCATCGCTATTCGAAGATCATGCATATCTGTTCCCAGGTGGAAAGTACCATTCTACCAGGTTTTGATGCATTTCATGCCATCGAGGCAGTATTGCCTGCGGGGACGCTATCTGGTGCACCTAAAATACGGGCCTGCGAGATCATTGAGGAACTGGAAACAGAACCTCGGGGTATATACGGCGGTGCGCTGGGCTATATTGATTTCTCAGGAAATATGGATACCTGTATCGCCATCCGGATGGCAGTAAAAAAAGGGGATCGGGTTTACGTTCAAGCGGGGGGAGGAATTGTTGCAGACAGTGTTCCAGAGATGGAGTATAAAGAATCTGGGAATAAAGCAGCAGCAGTGATCAATGCTGTTTTACGGGCGGAGGAGGTGGAAGGCATATGATCCTTCTGATCGACAACTACGACAGTTTTGTATACAACCTTTTTCAGCTTGCAGGAAGCATAGACCCGGACATACTTGTAGTCAGGAACGATGCATTGGCTGCAGAAGATATCCGAACCCTGAATCCAACCCATATCATTCTATCCCCAGGCCCAGGCCGGCCAAAGGATGCGGGCATCTGTGAGAAAGTGGTCAGATTATGGTCGAAGACTTATCCAATTTTGGGCATATGCCTTGGACATCAGGCCATATGCGAAGCATATGGAGCAAAAATTGACTACTCCAGGAAACTGATGCACGGAAAAAAAAGCCAAATACGCATTGATGTTAACGCCTTGATATTCAAAGGCCTGCCTGAATATATCGAAGGTGCAAGGTATCATTCGCTGATCGCAGACAAGGAGAGCATCCCTGAGAGATTGCTAGTAATCGGAGAAGATGGTTCGGGTGAGGTCATGGCTGTTATGCACAAAACGGATGATGTTTACGGTTTGCAATTCCATCCGGAGTCCATTCTGACTCCTATGGGACACGTCATAATCCGCAATTTTCTATCCAAAAGGAGGGGAGTTTCATGATACAAAAGGCTTTACATGAACTGCTAAAAGGAGAAAATCTTACGCTTGAAACCACAAAGGACGTGATGCGTGAGATGATGGACGGCACAGCAACACAGGCGCAGATGGGTGCTTTTTTGGCAGCGTTGCGCATGAAGGGTGAAACGGTTGATGAAATAACGGCATGTGCTGAAGTCATGCGTGAAAGAGGATTAAGAATAACCCCCTCGCGGAAGGTGATTGATATAGTTGGAACGGGCGGTGACGGGACCGGAACCTTCAATATTTCCACGACAGCGGCCCTGGTAACTGCAGCGGCCGGAATTCCTGTCGCGAAACATGGGAACAGAGGAGTATCAAGCAGGTGTGGTGCAGCGGATGTTCTGGAGGAACTGGGAATCAACATCAACCTAAGCCCGGCCGATACAGAGAAGATACTGGAAGTTTCGAATATTTGCTTCATGTTTGCTCCTATCTATCATTCTTCTATGAAGCATGCTGCACCTGTCCGTCGGGAAATGGGTGTTAGGACAATCTTCAATATTTTAGGGCCTTTGTCCAATCCAGCTGGTGCAACGATGCAGCTGATGGGGGTCTACAATCCAAAACTTGTTAAGCCGCTGGCAAGAGTTTTGTTAAATCTTGGCGTGAAACGTGGGCTTTGTGTTTGCGGAAGTGACGGCATGGACGAAGTGACCTTAACAGGGGAAACACATATTTGCGAAATCCGCGACGGAACTTTAAGCTCGTACGAGATCAATCCAGAGCAGTTTGGTTTTCAAAGGTGTTCAATTCAGGAATTGCAAGGAGGAACCCCGAAGGAGAATGCTATTATCACAAAGAATATTCTGAAGGGTGTCGAAAAAGGAGCACGACGAAATATAGTTGTCCTCAATGCGGCAATGGCTCTTTATCTCGGTTTTGATGACTACAGTGTTAATGATTGTGTGAAAATTGCTGAAGAGCTGATAGACAGCGGAAAAGCTGCATCAAAGCTGGAAGAGCTTCGGATTATGTCAAAAGGGGTGATAAATCAATGAGCAATAAAAGCATACAACAAAACAATCATAACACCCCTAAACCGGCTCATTTATCACAGACCGGTACGTACAGTGGCAATTGCTCTTTTCCCAATCATCCCGATATGCACAGGAGCACCGAAACGGTTGTTCCACATCTAGGAGAACAGACGATTCTGGACAGGATAGTTGCTGCAACAAGACTACGGGTAGAAAAAAGGAAGGCGAACCGGTCATTGCCGCAAATCATCAGGGAAGCGCAAAGAGTGAAAACAGGTATCAGCTTTCCTTTTGAAACAGCACTTCAAAAGGAAGGACTCAGTTTTATTTGCGAAGTGAAAAAGGCTTCCCCGTCAAAGGGAATCATCTCACCAGACTTTCCCTACGTTAAAATCGCTGAAGAATATGAAAATGCTGGTGCAGATGCAATTTCTGTCCTAACCGAGCCAGAGTTTTTTATGGGGAGTGATGACTATTTATACGAAATACAGCAAAAGGTTACCATACCCACACTCCGGAAGGACTTTATCATAGATGTTTATCAGCTTTGTGAAACTAAACTGCTGGGAGCTTCTGCAGTGCTTTTGATCTGTTCTGTTTTAGAGCCCCAAGCTTTACGTGAGTACATTGCGATTTGTGATGAGTTAAGCCTTTCCGCTTTAGTTGAAACACATGACGAAAAAGAAGTGGAATCGGCCCTTTATGCTGGGGCCAGGATTATCGGTGTGAACAACAGGAACTTGAAAGATTTTACCGTAGATTTGAACACCAGCATCTGTCTTCGGAAACTTGTGCCTAATTCGGTGTTGTTTGTGGCCGAAAGCGGCATAAGAGACGAGAAGGATGTGAAAAGACTGAAGCAGGCAGGTGTGGACGGAGTTCTGATAGGTGAAACCCTGATGCGAAGCGTTAACAAACGAGGAATGCTGAAAAAACTGCGGGAGTGTGGTGAATGGCATTGATTAGAGTAAAAATCTGCGGTATTACAACAAAAGCGGAAGTTGATGCAGTCAACAGATGCAGACCGGACTACATGGGGTTTGTATTTGCTGACAGCCGGCGCAGGGTGACCTATGAGGAGGCAGCTAACTTGAAAAGGCAGCTTTCTTCAGGGATTAAGGCAGTAGGTGTTTTTGTGAATGAACCGATAGACTACATCTTGAAGCTTGTTCAGGAAAGAGTTGTCGATCTCATCCAACTGCACGGAGAAGAAGATGAATCATACCTCCGTTTGCTGAGGCAAAAAACGGCCTGCCCAATTATGAGAGCGGTGAGAGTGCGAAATACTAAGCAAATTCTAGAAGCATCGGGACTTTCCTGTGATATGCTGCTATTGGATTCATTCCATAAAGATACTTTTGGCGGAAGTGGAGAATGCTTTGATCACAGCCTCATTCCGCCGCTTCAAAAACCTTTCTTTTTGGCGGGAGGGCTTAATGTGGGAAACCTTGGACATTGTATTGCGCGATGCAAGCCTTATGGAATTGATGTCAGCAGCGGTGCTGAAACAAACGGGAGAAAGGATGAAGAGAAAATCAGGCAAATCATTGAGATTGTAACCCGAAGAACGAAGATATCCGGCGAAAGCTGAACAGGAAAGGGTTTCATTGGTTGCAACATATTTATGAAGAAAGAGGTGTATTGATTGAAAGGCAGATTTGGTGAGTATGGAGGGCAATATATACCTGAGACACTGATGAATGCGGTGATTGAATTGGAGAACGCTTATGAAATGTATAAGGAAGATGAAGGTTTTCAACAGGAGCTTCAGAGCCTTCTTGTGAATTATGCGGGGCGGCCTTCTTTGCTGTATCAGGCAGAAAAAATGACAAAGGATCTTGGTGGTGCAAAGATCTATCTTAAGCGAGAAGATTTAAATCACACAGGCTCCCATAAAATTAACAATGTTCTTGGGCAGGTTCTTTTGGCGAAGAAAATGGGTAAAGCAAGAGTTATTGCCGAAACAGGCGCAGGCCAGCATGGTGTTGCTACCGCTACGGCTGCAGCACTGCTGGGGCTAGAATGCAGAATATATATGGGTCGGGAAGACATGGAACGCCAGGCCTTGAATGTCTACCGTATGGAGCTGTTAGGGGCTGAGGTTCAGGCGGTAACCTCGGGCACGCAAACTTTGAAGGATGCGGTGAATGAAACCATGCGGGAATGGGTTTCAAGAGTGCATGACACGCATTATGTTCTGGGTTCGGTGATGGGGCCCCATCCGTT
>JAAYKJ010000085.1 GCA_012522505.1 Clostridiaceae bacterium | reverse complement strand
GTTGTCTATGGGCGGACAAGGTTCTGTTATGTACGCTTGCCACAGGCCCGATGTGTTTTCTGTGGTCTATGCCATGAGTGCCTATTTGTACCCATCGCCCATTTCTATGTACAATACGGAGGATCCGGTGCATAAGGAGATTCGCAAGCGCGTAGCCGATAACGACGCGGTACAGTATATACAAAATTTGACAGAGGAGCAGGCCCGGGAGCTTAGAAGCATTGTCTGGTTGATTGATTGCGGAGACGATGATTTCACCTACAAGGCCAACGTGGAATTTTCCCTGGCCATGAAAGAGAAAAAAATACCGTTGCAGGTACGGATTTATGACGGAACGCACAGCTGGGCGTACTGGAGGGCATCCTTGCGCAAGGCGCTGGTCTTTATCTCGGCAAATGTGACAGGCTGGTAATGGAAACGACCCGCCAGAGAGTAGTACGGTCTGGAAAGGCAGTGGCTCCCGGGGCGCTGAAAACGGCGTGGTGGCTCATCAAAATCATGTTTGTGGTCACGCTGGCCATCACTTTTCTGAAATATTTCGGGGTGATTGCGTGGCTGTCGTTCCACCTGACGCCGTTGTTTTCCTATTTCGGGTTGCCGGGAGAAGCAGCATTGGCCTATGTTTCGGGCTATTTTGTGAACTGCTACTCGGCCATTGCCGTGATGACTACGCTGCATCTGGATATGCGGGCGACTACTATTTTGGCTACCATGGTGTTGTGTGCGCACAATATCCCCGTTGAAACAGCCGTGCAAAAGAAAACGGGCAGTTCTGCCCTGCGGATGGTTGCGGTGCGTACGTTGTCGTCGTTGGCTTTGGGATGGTTGCTGCATCAGGTGATGCCGGGAGAGGCCATGGTGCAGGCATCCGAATGGGTCCGGGAAGAGCAAGCCGCCTTGGGGCCTCTGTTGTTGGACTGGCTGGTGCGTACGGTACGCATTGCCATACCCATGGTGTTGCTGGTGTTTTCACTTACGGTCATCCAAAGGTTGTTGTCCGAGTTTGGGGTGATTCGCTACATTGCCAAATTTCTGAAGCCGGTGATGGTCTTTTTTGGCCTGCCTGCCAAAACGGCCTTTTTGTGGATCGTGGCCAATACCCTGGGACTGGCCTACGGGGCGGCCGTAATGATTGACGAGGCGGCTACGGGCAACGTATCTAAAAAAGACATCGATTTGTTAAACCACCACATTGCCATATCGCACAGCAACGTGGAAGACTTGCTGTTGTTTGCGGCCATCGGGGGCAGCCTGCCCTGGATGCTGCTCTCGCGCTGGGTCATGTCCTTGGTGCTGGTGTGGGAACGCCGGCTGGAAATCTATCTGCGTGGCGCGCCTAAAAGTGTAAAGCAAAACGCTCCAAAAGTGTAAAGTGAAATAAATATGGAATGCCCCTTTTGCACGTTAGACCCGGATAGCCTTTCTGGACAAATTCCCCGTCAGCCCGGGGCATGCGCTGGTGGTGCCCAAGCGGCATGTGATGCCGGGGAAGGGGTTGGAGAGCCAGAATACCCAATCGAAATTGTATTGGCTATTTATCCGCCAATAAACCGCCATATCCGCCAACAAACCGCCAATTATCTACCACGTTGTAAACAGGAACAAGAAGTGCAGTGATTTCGGGAAAAAGAACTACAGTGGGAGGGGGAAAAAAAGATTTCGGACCAGTTATTAAGCGAAGCGAATACAACTTCATGCTATAGTATCAAGAGTTAATCGTTTGTTGTGGATGGTTCTTCTTTATCACTAACCAAATTTGAAAAATATTAAGCAACACACGAATAGTAGAACCGATTAAAAAAAAGTTTTGCAAAAATATTATACTTTTAAATACTGGTTAATTGATTACCAGAAATAATAAGGACCCATTTTTAAATGATATTCTCATCCTATGTAAAACAAGATTTTTCAACAAATTTGTACGTTCTTTTATGGTTTTTACAATTTCTTGTTGCATGAAAGTTTTAAATCACATATATTTGTAGCATACAAAATAGAGATGCTCGGGTCTATCCGAGAAAACAAACAAAAAACAACTATAAAATTGAAGAGCTGTCATTATTTTTGACAGCTCTATTTATATTATGAAAGGAAAAAACATATTTGCTTTATTTGAATTTGCATATTGCCCAAAGTACAATGATGCTATTAATTATTTAGCAACCTCACTTGCAGATTCCGAACCTTGGGATTTTTCGGATGCAACTGAAAAAAAACATACTATATTAAAAAATTATCTAGAACATATATTTAGAAAGGTTCATGCAGAACGTAATATAGCCTATACTCAAAATAATTCACATGCCTGTTTTAATACAGGTCTAATCACAAAAAACCTTGAAGAAATATATGCCTTTTTTGAGGCAAGAAGACCTTTGGCTCTAAATGACAATCTCTCTGCTCCGTATGTACTTAAGGCGTTCCTTAAAAAAAGTGATAATACCTTACTGCGCATTTTTGCTGGAAATCTACCAGATATAGCTAATTTTTTTAATAAACCAGAAGATTTGATTTTTAATCCAAGATGCGAATTAATTCCACAGATTGATCATATCATAGAAGACAACGTTGATAGGTTTCCTATTCATATGAAAGGATTGGAACTTGACGAAATAAGAAGACGTTTAGAAGGCGCAATCAGAGAAGTGAAGCAAAGAGTAAAAACTAACTATAAACTTGCCGTACCACAATATTATAATAATAAAATACAATTATTACTTCCTCTTTGTCTAACGCCCGGTTCTCCTAATGCAGATTTAGCCCTTGTGGCACATAAGATTAGCGAAAGTTCCAGAGTTGTTTATACTGCAAGAACCTGCTTAACTTTAAAAATGGCATACAATAATGCAAGACTAATTGTAAAACCACAAAGTTCATGGTTAATACCATAAGAATCATAGTACTATCCAAGTTTTTATGTAAATGATTATTGAGTTCTTATAGTTTCAACAGTAGCCTATAATGGCTTGTCAGGTATCATTAAGTACTTGTATCAACTCATTAATCTTTTCGAGTACTTCATTGGGTATTTGTTGCTCTTTATTATTGAATTTTTTACGAAGATTATATATACCTGAGTACAAGTCACTTATTTTATCACCTACTGCTTCTTGGATCTTTTTAACTCTTTGTTCTTCTTCATATGCAGCAATTTCCTCAGGTGTTCGATTAATTATTACTGAGTGTTCTTTCGCAAAACTGATATAATGATTAAAGAGAAGAAGTGGCGTATTTCTTTTTAAATTATTGAAAATAACGAAATTATTATCATTAATTAAATATCTTAATATTTTATTAAGCTCCAGAGGGTCAATAAGATAATATAAACCCTTGAAATTCTTATGGTATTTGCTCTTAATAAATACATCCAAGTGGTTGGGAATGAAAGCTAAGTAATTATTAGCTGTACCATACTGATATTTTTTAATAAGATAATTATAAAAAGCTTCTTTATAGTTGTATGCAACCTTTTGAGAAGTAACAACTTCGTCCATAAAGCTCCTGAAGTGTTCTATCTTATCAATAGCCCCATTTACTGAAGAATATAGGAGATTTACTTGCTCATTTCCCTCATCAAATATTTGTATAATATTAACCTGATGTGCATCGTCTGATTGGGTATTTGTTGACTCGTCTGGACAATGTAACCTGTAGTATCCATCAAAATGCTTCTGCCAATCATGTTTTGCCGTGGGGAAACCAAAAGTATTGTATGACCCAACATTATCCAATATGATTACCTTTTCTTTGTTCTCAGCCGGTCTTAATCCTCTTCCCACCTGCTGTAAAAAAAGTGCCAAGGATCTGGTTGGCCTTGCTAACTGAATAAACTCTACATCAGGACAGTCAAAACCTTCATTAAAGATATTTACATTACATAGCACATCAATTTCTCCATTACGGAATTGTTGAACAATTCTGGAACGACTCTCAAAATCTGTACGGCTGTCAATAATCTCTGCCTTAATACCTGCTTCAATAAATTTTTGGCAAACGTGACTGTTGTGCTTTTGGTTAATCGTATACACGATTCCTTTCTTACCACTTGTATATTTTTGATAGGTTGCAACAATTTCCGCCATAACCTCCTTGTTGTCCATGATGCGCATCATTGCACGATTTACATAATCACCATCAACATCATACTCAATAATGCTTTTAATTTGTCGCTGTAACAAAGTATTTTGAGGTATGGAATAATACTCATAATCACTTAAATAACCTTGTCTTATAAAATCCATAACAGGTTGAGACATAATTAACTCATCAAAATTATCTTTAAATCCATAACCGCTCATACGATAAGGAGTAGCTGTTACCCCCAATATTCTTGCTTCCGGAAAAGTCTTGATAATTCTTCTATAGCAATAGGCTTTAATATGATGTGCTTCGTCAACAATAATTAAGTCAAACTTAAATGAAGTCCACTTTTCTATACGTTTATCACGGCATAGTGTTGGTACAGATGCTATCTGAGTGGGAATGGATTGTGATTCAAGATTGCCCGCCCTAATGATACCACTTGGAATATCATAATCTCCACTTATTTCTTTATGAATTTGTTCAATCAACTCAATGCGATGAGCTAATATCAGAATTCTAACTGGTCTTTGTATTGAATCCAATCTCCTCAAGTCTTTAATAATAGAAACAAACAACTTGGTTTTACCAGTGCCCGTGGGCATTTGTAGCATAATTCTTTTTTTGGTACTCCAGGCTTCATAGATTTTTGTTTTATACTCAATCTGATAAGGCCTTAAACCTGTATCTAAAGATGGGTTCAATTGTGAAAAGTCAATATTCATTGTTGAGTACATTTTATAAACTGACTGTTTCGTGTAACTAGAAACGACAAACACAATAACGTCATGTTATTTCAGACATTAACTACTGTCACATCAAATTCCCTGCACAGACGTTTTTCCTGGTAAATTTCGGCGATATCATACCTCCCGGTGGTTTTTTGCCATATATCAAGACCCCTGCCCAGGATGATTTTCCAACCATTATCCATCTCTATACAGCGGTCATGTTGGGTATCGTTGAACTCAAAGGACAGTTCTATACCCAGGTCAGACAAGGAATCAGCAAGCTCAGATAAGGCTTGCTGTGTGGCTTCTAAATACTCCTCTGTATTGCTAGTGACCAGGTGAATTTTTATCTCTTGGTCCACGGGTTTGAGTGAAGCTATCAAGCGGCAGAGTTCTGCAAAATTTCTGATCTGGTAATGCAATCGAACGTAAGGGTCTTTTACTACGTATTGCGTTGCCCCCACAAGGTATTCGCCAAAAAGCTCCTTATAGCTTATATTGGTCTGATTATCACGTACGGTAATACTAAATCCTTCCAGGTATTGAACAGGCTCTGACTGCCTCTCTTTTGTGTCTGAACTTTGAGCCCGTCTGGACGACGGCAGGATATTGAGCTTTGGATCTCCATACTCCATCACTTCCAGTGTTTCAATCTGGTATAGCTTACCATCCTTTGTTGTGTATTCAAAGTCTACCTTTTCATCATTAAAGGTCTCGTCCATTTTTCGCAACTGATCCTTCACTCGTTTGCGACTTTCTACTGCAAAATCAAGAAGCTCCTTTGCTTCTTCTTTTGTGTACTCGCCATGAGGATAAATGATCTTTACGAGCCCGGAAAACGTCTTTTCAATGGAAGTTTTGTCCCTGGTAGTAATGGTAGATGATAAATCAAAATGTGCAAGGTAAGCCTTTGTGTAGTCTTCTTTACGTAATTCTTTGAGGATCTCGGCAAGGTAGTCAACGATAAAGCCAAAATCACTGGTAAACATCTCATTACGGAGCTTTTTTGTCTCCCACCCGGGCAAGTAGGCATGTACACGATCCAGAAATGCGGTATCATAGTATTCTCTGGGTAACACATCAAACAAATCGGTGTGCTTGAGCATATGAGGTACCGTATGTTCTGTGTTGCCTATCATGACCATCGAGGCATCAGCCTGCATTACATGCGTACCTCGTGAGAAGGACTTATTGGCCATGTAGTTCTTCAAGATATCCACCAGTCCTCTGTCTGATTTCTTACTCCTTCCGGCAAATTCGTCCAACGTAACCACATCCCAATATCCAACCAGCCCGATTTCACCTGTGGTGTTATTAACAAACAGCTTAGCCTTAGACACTTCTCCTCCGGATATTAAGATTCCGTGAGGAGAAAATTCAGAGTAGACATGCGATTTCCCTGTCCCCTTGGGGCCGAGTTCAATCAGGTTGTAGTTATTCTCCACAAAGGGAATAAGCCGGGCAACCTGCAGCAGTCTGGACCGGTTGGTATACTCCTCCGGATTTAGGCCCAGACTTTGCATGATCAGTTCAATCCATTCTTCTTTACTAAATTCTTTACGAATCTCTTTGTATTCCTGAAGATCTACAAACGATATTTGAATGGGCTTGAGGTTCTCTATAATCCACGGAGAAGAATCTTTCCCCTCGGCCGGAGTATATCCCATGGTGGTAATTGACCATACTCCTTCAGAGAGGAGCTTGGGATAAGCCTTGATGAAGTTTGTCACGATAGGAATCTTCTTAAGTCCCAGATTGGCAAAGGAGGCTTCGTAACGGTCCAGCTTGTCGTTAAGCTTGACCGAGACCTTATCAATAATCCTGTGAGAGCCATTTTCCTTTATGGTAGATTTGATTATCTGAGCTTCCTCCCTATGCACAAAATGTTTAAAAATGATATCCTTGACCATTTCTACCCCTTCCTCTATAGTCTGCTCATCATCCGTGGCACAATACTGCCCTAAAAGGTACTCCAATACATAGGTAGGAACACTGGCATTGCCCTTAATTCGGTTTGTCAGGTCTTTTCGTACAACACGACCGGCAAAGTATTCGTTAATCTTTTTGTTAGAAAGTTTCATATCACAGGTCTCTTAAATTTCATCAAAATCATTGTCCATGGCAAGCGTCAGTTGATAGGGGAATCGGTTCAGTAGAATCCATTTTTCTGCTTTGTCCACTTTCTCTTCTATTATCAAATATACGTCATTGCTCTTGCGAAGGGTAGTAGAAATTTTGAACCTGTTTATTACCTCCCTTTCCCTGCTCGTTTCGCTGGTCAAATCAAAGGTATAGGTAAACAGGTCACTGATGACATCCATAACATGGCCCTTCTCATCCATAACTGCAAAAAAAGCTTTTACAGTCCGGGCAATGAACTTCTCTCCAACAGGCTGCATCTGATAGAAGCTGATGGTATGAATGTTGGTAGTGATCCTATTGCTGGTCTTGCTCAAAATATCAATATCAACTTTGCTAACCACATCTTCTCTACGCTTACTTACAAAAAGTACCGGAACTACCACCTCTTGCAAAGTCATGCCGCCATGTACATACCGGCTACCGGAACCTTGTCTGGGCAGTCGTGCAATCCCCTTAGGAATAAGAATTTCCCGCTCCCCGGCAATATTCAAATCTTCCGATATGAATTTTACCACATTCTGGTTGTGGGAAAGACTCTTACCCATCACATAACGACGGTTTTGTACAAGGACTTCACCCTGGATGCCGGCATCAGTAAAATCACTACTAAGTAGCTCTTCATGTTGGTATATGAATCCGTGATCCGACGTGAAAATTATATGGACAATATTCATATTGGCAATTTTCTTTGCTATATCCATTAAAAAACTAACTTCTTCCCGGGAAGCCTCTATGACCTTGTCTTCAGTGGTTTTATCGTCTCCCAGCTTGTCAATACGGTTATGGTATACATAGACCAAATCATGCTGCCGGACCAGTTCGTTTGCCTCGAGTCCCCTAGGAGTAAGCTTCATCAAATCCTCAGCCAATATGGCTGTGGCCCTGACCCCCGATTGTTGTTCCAGAATTTTTAACCGACTTTGCAGTCCTTGGGTGCTTCTGCCATCAGCCAGGATGCTATCGCCTTCTCCAAAACTCAACTCTCTATGGGGCAGCATAGCTGCCATACCCAGCTGTGTGTAGGAAGGCAGGGCTGTAATACGGTATTCAATAGAGCTGGTAAATCTGGTCTCCCCGGTAATCTTTTCATGCAGCAACTTCCCGCATTCATAGCGAAGTCCGTCCGATATAACCACAAAAACCTTAATCGGTTTATCCAGATAACGGGCTTTTACATCTTCCTTAAAGAAACGGTTTTGACTTAAGGATCCTTTGTACCAAGCACCTTGCTTATCAATGACTTGTTGCCAGGTTTGCGACAAACGAGGCAACCACACATTGGAGTAACTTTTATGAACCCACTGATAGAGGGGGTTCAAGACAGAGTTCTGGTTGGTAGAACGGTAGTGTTCAATGAACTGCCGGTAGTATTGGTCAACCATATACCAGGAAGAGGTGTATTGGGTAAATCCATCCTGATAATCTTGTATGACAAGGGCTTCCTGGCGGCTTATGACTTCGCCCAACCACAAGGCACTTTCTAATGCCCGATAGAAAGGAGCATAACGGTCCGCCCAAACAGTGGTTTCACGGGATTTGAGCATCTCTTCCGTATCTTTTACACTTTGTGCCTGATGGATTATCAAATGAGCAAGCTCTTTAATAATACGTCTATCAATACACTCAAAGACATCCTCTTTTAAAGCTTCGTTCAAGGGTATCTGCTCAACGATTAGCTCAATTTTCAGATCTCGTTCAATTTTTTGACTTAACTCACGGAAAGGGCCTTCAAAAGACCTCATATCCTTCCATTTTGAAAGCAATATGACTGCATTATCATTGACTTGCGCCTTGTCTGCAAGAGGCCCGAGGTTTTTTTGAAAAACTTCCAGCAAAAAGTCATATATGCCGGATTTGGTTTTATCATATTCATAAACCAACTTAACCCGTTGCCATAGTATACTGCTAAGGTTAAACTTCTCCAGTTCTTTGTCTACATCATCCGATCGTTTTTCAACAAACAGTGTAGCATAACGAGTAATCAGAGAATCCAGGCTGGCAGAAGCTGTCCCAAGTACTACCTGAACCATTTTCAGGGACAATTCCTGCTCTGTGTCCTCCCCGCTACATAATTCTTTAAAACGTGCAGTACGCTCTGCTGAGCGGAAAAAGTCCATATGAGGCTGTATCCAGCTACGTAGAGCAATGGGCAGCTCCAGCTCTTGCAGCACTATGGCTTCTCTATCTGTATGAAACACATAGTTGGACAGTTCTACATCTAACAGCCAGTTCTCATCATGTACCGGCTTATCGTATGGCAGGTAGAGTAAAAACCTTCCTGTAGGATAAGTGACATACAGTTTGTGTTTAATGGCAAATTCATTGTTGTCAACCACCATTTTTTCAATACCGGGGAGCGACATACTGTCATACTCTTCTCTGAAGCTTTGGTCATTATCATACCAAAGGATAATCCGGTATTTATCAAACAAGTTTAATAGGGCATCTCCTGTTTTGCTCATAAATTATGTCCTTAATCTCGTATTTGTGTTACATCTATCCAGTCAAATCCACGCACTTTCTTCTTGGTCTTCTTGTCGTTCAGCCCGTCAACCCAGGCAACAGCACTACCCAGCTTGTTGTAGTTAACCAAAACCCCGTCATCCAGGTCAAGAGCTATGCGTTCTGTGGCCAGCGGGTAGAGAATTTCTGTCTCATACTGCATGCAATCTTCCAGCATCACGTTAATGCGGTCAATTTCCCTACGGGCCCTGTTCTGTTCAGTGACCGATCCTACTACCTCTATGTGTTCTTGCTGGGTACGGAACATCTTAAGTTTCTCAATAAATTCTTTCAGGTAAGAGTTTAAGATACGGTTGATAGTATCTGGTGTGTAGCGATGCAGGTATACCAATACGTTGAAATAGCCCTGTGGGGAGGAAAACATCCAGTAAATAGGGCGTTTCTTGTATCGTCTTATATGATCCTTGTAGAAGTCCCGGGTAAAGTATGTGCGCATATCTTTGCCCAAGCACTCTTCCACAAAAGAAAGGTTCTTATGAAAGTGCTCTTCTCCAAAACTTGCTTTCAAAAACGCATGGAATCTAGTTACAATATCGTCTGCAAACCACTCATCATCTAATATGGGAATAATATTATCCCCGTCCGGAACAAAAGTCAGCTCATCTTCTGTTCTATCCACCTTTTCCAGATAGTCCTGAAGTGTCTCCCCTTGGTTAGCTAATATCAAACCCTCTTTATCTAGAGAATAGCGGCCAAACATGCAGCCAACGGCATAGCTCACAAATTGGGCAAATACCTCATCAGTATAAAACACCAGTTCATTATTCTCTATGGTGGTTTCCTCCTGCAGGATGGTAATCTCCTCCAGAGGTACATCAGGTGTTAATTCGTCCTCAAGTCCATATATCTCAATAAATTGTCGATTGAGTTCTTCTTCGTTGCTGTGCAGCCGGAAAAACTGCTCTTCCCAGTACTCCATGTAACGATTGAAAGTCTTTTCCAGAGTATCTGATTTGAAGCGGACGAGCTCATTTTGCTTAAAGTCCCAAGAGGTTTCTCGAGAGTCCCAGTCAGATTTACTTAATAAAATGCAATTTTCAGTGATTAGATGTAATTTTTTATTATTTGATATAATTACAGGAGTGGCTGCTATTTGACCTACCTCATAGTTAAGTGTAGGCGAAATAGATTCTATCAAAGCTTCTTTTAGTTTAGTATTTAGAAAGCTAAGTAAATACTTATTTACACCTTCTTCTTTCTCAAAAATTGAGCAACCCGCTACATCAAAAATAAAACCTTGAGGATAAAATCTTACTGACAAAGATGAAGAAGAAATTTTTGACCACGATATTGAAGGTTTAAAATAGTAGTGTCTATTTCTAATTACAGACTTTGCAAAGGCATTAATCTCCTCACCATCATTTTCCCAATTAACAACATAAAACTGGTTGCCATACCATTTTCTAAAGTCTCCTCCCGAGTTATATGGCATCCATTTTAAATACTCATTATTAAGTGAAGTTCTGTTAATTGCAACCTCTTGCCAATTTCTCCTGAATCTATTGTTATCTGCTGTTGCTAATCCTTGCTTCACATTAGCATACTCACTCAATAAAAGGGCATTATCAAATATGTTTACTATATTCTCACTTAACCAATACCCAATCGGATTTCCCGGTATTTTCTCAAAATCTTTTTGATTTTTGGTATAAAACCAACCGCATTTAGGATTCTGTATGGCTTCAAGGGTTTTATTTCGTTTTAACTCGGAATTTTCAAAGTCTACCAGACGAACAAAAGAACCTTTATTGAACGGTTTTGCTTTGAAAAAAGTGAAAGATGCATTCTGTACAACTTCTCCTCCTATCTCGGGAAATGTTCTTGGGCCTAAATGCAAAAGTGTATCAAACTGGAAGTTATTAATTAGTTTTCCTCTTAACTTTTCATAGCTGCTTAAAAACATCCAGCTATGCTGATTAATCATACCTAGAAATCCTTCAGGATGAATTGAGGTAAGTCCGGCTTCCATGAAACAAGCCATCAGGTCTGTCTTGCTATCCGGGTAATTTTGCTTTACAAAAACAGAAAGCTCCTCATTCATTTTACCTCCTCCCATATAGGGAGGGTTAACTACAATACAGTGATACTTAGTATGTAGTGGAATAAGCTGGGCAATGGCTTTTTGGATCCCCTGAATTTTTGGCCGGGAAAACAGATCGGAAGATTCCAAGGCACCAGTAAGTTGGTTATAGATTTCTTCAAGCGTCTGTATCGATGTTTGAGGTTGAATCAATGAACCCAAATTTGTTGCCTGACGAGAAAGATCAAGATCTTCCTCCAGCGTTATTGGAAGCAATATCTGAAGTTGTTTGAATAATGCTTTTACTGTATCTTCATCCAATGTAAAGTCGGAAAAGCACAGGATGTTGGGCTTTATCTCTTCCTGAAAGAACCGACGATTGTAACCTCTTGCTTTCATCATTAAAGCAAATCCGGCAAGCTGGGCAGCTCTTTCATCAATCTCCAATCCGAAGAGATTCTTCTCTATAATGAGTCCCGGAATTTCATTGGGGTTGTACCCCTCTTCTTCATATATCCTATAAAGAAGTTCAAAGCCATATACCAAAATATGTCCGCTACCACAAGCAGGGTCAAGTAGTGTTAACTCTTCAATGGACTCCAGTTTCAGGTAATCGGTTGTATTGTCGGAAGCAGATTCGATATAGTATTGCATATACTCCCTGATGCGGGACTTGGGCCTGTTCTGCAACCAGAGCTTACCTACTGTGTTCTGAACCATATATTCCACAATCCAACGGGGAGTAAAAAGCTGGGTGACTGCCGGGATATCTTCCTTCTTCACTGCTCCTTTCTTTGCAAACACTTCGTCCTTTCTCTCGGAGATATAAAACTGATACAACCAACCTATGATCTCCACTTCTTGACAATCCTCTTCAACCATACCGGTCACAATATCGTTAACAATACTGAACGAAGAAGTTAGGTCATCAGGCAACAACAATTCGGTATAATCTTCAATCCGTTCAAAAAGAAAAGGGAAAAGGTGGCTTAGGTTATTACAGACAGCAACCAGCAACATACGATAGACATCATTGTCGGGGTTGCCGGAAGGCTGGCGGCCGTCAAGTAAGTCAAATAGCAACTTCTTATCTATATTTAGTTCACTAGGAATATTCCCCGAGTGTGCCTCAGTAAGTATCTGAGGACTTACATCAGAAGGAGTAGCCGGAGTAACCACCGACATGCCAATGGGCTGATAACCGTTTACATCCATGAATCGTAAAGCAACTAATCGGTTGAACCAGGTGTAGGCTACTTTGTCAATAACACCCTGTTTACCAAATAGCTTTATTTGATTGTTGAGGTTGTTAAGGGTAGCTACCTGACCTCGCAGGGCAGCTGTATCCTGGCTGGTGACATAATGCAACTTAGCTTCTACTTGCTGTAGAAGCTTAACACGGGCTTCCTGAGCAAAACGCTTCAGCTGTGTGGTGTTCATAAGCTAGTTAAGGATTATTTTATAGTCTTCTTTTATCTTTTCTTCAAGGGCTTCTTTCAACACTTGCAGGTATTCTTCAATATCTTGCAGACTTTCAATTTGGTGCTTTGCAATCCTCACTTGCTGTTTAAGCTCATCTAGAGTCATATATTTAACCTGAGGTTGCGGTGACTCATCCCCCCCCTGCAGTGTGGCCTGCGGTTTACTGCTAACCAGGACGTTTAGTTGACGGGTATAAAGTTCTGTTATGCTTTGCTCCAACATATTAAGGTTAGCGATGAAAGTTTGATTTTGTGCTCGGAACAAAACCTCTTCAAATCTTTGTATAACTGTATCACGAGCGTTGTCAGAGGCCTCACGGAACTCATTGCTGGCTTGGATTTTTTCCATTTTTCCCCGAATCAACTTAGTCAGGGATTGTTGCTCTTCGTGGATTCTGGTTTGAATTACCCTTTCAAGGGAGTCCATTGCTTCTTTGGCCTCTCGTATTGAATGACCTTTGTAGGGTGTCTGATCTTTTAATAAGCGAACAATAATCTCACGTTCCTTTACATCTACATACTCAAAGTTTGCCTTGTTGTCATTGTAAAAGGAGTAAATATGATCATAAATCTTTTTTTGACCACTATTCCAAACCTGCATAATGGGATCGTATGTGGTGTTTTTTAACATCACAAGTTCATCCGTATAATCGCGAATACTCTCAATTAAAGTAACATAGTCCATGGTAGCCAACGTGTTCAACTGTTTTGCCATAGGCCCCAGATTCTTAAGAAAAGGATAGCGTTCAGCCTCTTTAAGCAGATCTCGAATTTTTTGCTCTCTGTTTCTTGCTGTTGTTTTAAAGAGTAAAGCTGCTTCTCTGCCTTCAATGTGAGGGTTGCTTTCATCAAAAATGTCCTGGTAGAGTTGCTTTAGCAGATTAATATCTTCACGTTTGAGTTCGACTTGTGGAGCTATGAGGGTACTTAGCCAGCTTCGGTTGTTATTAAAAGCATCCAGCAATTCATTGTCGCTTAACAAATTTGCCGTTTCACGAGCCTCCACCTTGCCTCTCTTAAACAATAGGGCAACAAGACACCATATGGCCATAGTGGACCAACCGTAAGGTTTCTTGGAAAAATGCTCTTTTAAATCACTTAAAGACGTTCTCTCCATTTGTATTTTACGTCTTTCCAGTAAATTGAGGATTTCATTTTCTGCAGATTTAAGTATTGTAGGGTCTTGACTAAAAAGAGATTGATCTTCACCGGTCATGATGCTGTGCAGTTGTCTTTCATCAAGCGTCACATTACTCAGATAGACAAGTTTTGGATAAGCCAGTTGTATCAAGTCCTGTGCTGCTTCAAAAATTCGATTACGTCCATCTCGACTGGTTGAACTCTTATTTTCTATGCCGTTCAAATAAATGGTTGCGTCTGCCAATAAGGTGTTCAGCGAAGTTTGTAACTGTTGTTTTCTATTGACGTTTTGCTGCCCTTTCTCAATTCTGATACGAGCTACCATGTCCATACCCGTTAAGCTTTGAGCTTGTCTAATATACTTTTCCGTCTGCAAATACAGACGAACTTCATAAATCAACCGTTTGTCAGGAGGTAACCGGACCATCATGAGCGTATGGTCTGCCAAGGTATTACCTGTATAAAAGGCAGAAAAATTATAATTGTCGTGATTGGGGGTAATAATATCAATCTTCAGCTCTTTCTCTCTATTGAACAGAATGCCGTCAACTTTTCTTGAGTACTCAAATTCCTGCCCGTTCTGTGCGTACCGTATCTTATTCTCTCTAATAATACCATCAAATATGAGCTCGTTAATAAATTGTGTGATTTGCACATTATCAATGCTCATGTCTTTAATTTCAACTTCTACATCTTTCTCTACATCAGTTAGGTACTCATATTCGTTTCCTTTAACATGTATGTATGATTGTTGCTCCAGCAAAGCCAGAGCCTCTTCAACAGATTTGTTATGAGTTGTTAAGTTCACATTCAGATTATCTATTAACAGCACACTCAAATTGCGGGCAGTAGCTTTAAAACTGTCATAATATTTTATCAGGAACAATACTTTAAGCACCCGAATAGCCATGGGATTGACAGAGCGAAGGTTCCTGTCTGCAAGCAAGAGGGAGTTTTGGGCTTCTGAACGCAAAGTGCCGGCAATCCCTTCATACATTTGATCAAAACTTACTATAACCTTGTTATCTGCCAGGTTAATGTCTTTTAATATTTGTTGGAAAACACCCAACATGGAACGCTCACCTACAGACTGGTGTTGCCCCTGGAAGACATTATGCCGGGAAAGAGACTTGATGCACTGCTGGAAAAGGTCAAACTGGTATGGCAAAAAAGGATATTTATTAACAAAATCATTCGGGCTTTGATAATGTCGGAATTGAATTCCGTTTTTAGAAAAGGAAAAGAGAGTTCTGACGTTCTCTTTCTCAATTTCATATAACCTGGTTAAGGTAGCAGTTCCTTGTTCGTTTTTTGTGAGCAAGCGTTTTTCTATTACTTCATCTACACTAGAGGAAGTTAGTGGAATTCGAACCTTGAACCGCCCCTGGATCTTGGAAAAATCATCTGACTGTACGCGGGAGTCATCCCCAACAAGGTTTTCCAGATCTTCTTGTGAGGTAACAAATATCCAGCTGTTACCCCCGCATTTTGTATGAAGTGTTTCTGCAAGTGTTTGCAAGTTAAGCATCAGCTTTGTCCTCTCTGCAATAAACTGTCCTACTTCGTCAACAAAGAAGTTCAGTCGAAAACCCGGACCCTTGGCTAGGATGTATTGACTTACCTTATAAGAGAAATCCTCTATGGACTGCTTGTACTGGGACTGCCATTTAAAAAGGTAGTCCTTATATTTTTCAGGGTGGTCATTATATACAATGGAACATGTCTGCGCTATGGCCTCATTGATTTGAGGTTTAATGTAGTCCTTGCGCACTTCTACCCATGCTTGTCCGTAATGTTTTTCAAATTCTTGTTTAAACGTTTCGTAATAGTTATCAAAAAACAAACTCTCTTCAAACGCAGCTACATGGGGCTGGAAACCGTAAAACCCCTGGTGGTCATAAAACACCTTGTAGAAGACTTTGAGCAAGGCACTTTCATCACTCCTGTTTGTAATCTGTGCCTGCTGGTCTATGTTGAAAAGAATACTTTCGGATTTAATATTGGCAAGACAGAAGTCAATATCAGCCCGGAGCATCCTATCATCAATAACCTTTCCTGTAAACATCTCTCCCAGGCGGTATCCGTTGTACTCTTTGTTCTCCAGAACATAGCTCAGAATTTTCAGTAAATGGGATTTACCTGAACCAAAGAAACCGGAGATCCATACGCCATTGATGGGCCCTTTATCTTTATAGGTTTCAAAAAAACTTGCCAATTTGTTGGAAATCTCACGAGTGATGACATATTCATCTACCTCCTGAAAGACATTGGCCTGATCATCGGCTTTTATAACTGTGTCAATCTTTCTTTTGACGTCTTTTAGAAAAAGTGTATCAGGGGTGGTCATAGTTATTTGTTATTGAGAAAAAATATTGTTGGCTCTATAGTAATTATCATCTTCCAGTGTATCAAAAAGCCTTAGTGAAATTCCCGAGTATTCCCCGGGGTAGAACATTAAGGTAGGTATATGTGTAATGGCACTTTGCAGATTATTCAATACGGTATGTGAACGAATAAAAGGATAAACCTTGCCAATACCTTTCAAGAAAAGCATCTGGGGATTGGTTCTTTCAACCATTACCGTAATTTCCGGAATCAACCTTTCATGGATATTAATGGAAGATTGCAGGGCATTCTTGAAAAGAGACTTATCCATACCTTCCTCCAGGACTATCATTTCCTCCAAACCAATATAAGAATCCACCAGGGAGCAGGTTAAATCAAACAGGTCAACGCATAAGGCATTAATTCCATCATTGCTTAGCCTCTTGACCAGGTTGGATATCGCTACATCAACCCTGTCTTCATCTTTTATGTGATAAGGAGCTATCCAGAAAGGTATCTCTCCCGAGAGTCCTTCCATGTTCCTGAATCTTTCACTGGAAACTATTTCATGAATCCGTTTGAAATCATTATATACATTCTTTTCTGCCTGCATATGTGTTAGTTTAAAAGAAGTTTAAGATCCATAGGGTTGGTATCAGATAGTAATTGAATAAAAGATTCACTAAGCAATGGTACTTGGATCTGACGGTCTCTTACATTGTTTAATATACCTCCTTGCTCTAACACCTTGAATATTTGCTGCTTCACTTTATTCAGTGTGTTTGTGGTAAGGTTTTCAATCTTAGGGTATTCAACGGCTTTTCTATTGACAAAAACGTTATAATCCATATCGGTTAGTGTAAAATCAAAGACCGAGACCTTCTCGGCAATTACCTCCACCATAAAATCATAAAAGAATCTGTATTGTCGGGCAAAGGCAACCAGGGAGATGTACTTTTGTTCATCAAATGGGCCATCTGCAAGAAGTGCTAATTCATCTCTTGACAAGGTTTCCAGCCTGTCTCTAAACTCTCTGAGTTCTCGAATGCCGGTATTCGCCCGCTCCTTTCTCAAATCAGCAGGTTCTAATTGTCCAGGGATGATATCCTCTTTAATCAGCTTTTGAGCCAACCTGATCATCATAGGAACCTGCAAGGATGCCGCTGTAAAGGAAAACTTGTATTGCTTACGATTCATACCACTCTTTTTTTCCTTTAATCAACAAGTCAACATCAACATCCAGCACTTGAGCAAGCTTCTTCAGGTTCTGCAATGTGGGAAGTGTTTTCTCTTGTGCCCACAAACTCACAGTACTCACAGACACGCCAAGCTTACCGGCTATGAAACGCTGCTTTATGCCCTTTTCTGCCAGGATCTCTTTTAAAAATAAATTCCTCTCCATAATTGTGTTGGGTATAGCAACAAATATAAAGAATTATATCGAAGAATTTATATAAATATTAAGTACAACTTGACAGGTAGGCCATACCATAAGGGTCCATAAAACACAATAATAACACCTCGCTACGTCAAAATATGACGTAATCAATAGTTTGATGTCTGTTGTCTGTTTTTTATTAACTTTAACATTCACAAGTCCTGCAAGGCAGTGTAAAGTAATAGCTATATGAAAGAAAAAGGTTATGTCTATATTTTAACAAATCCCAGTTTTAAAGAGGACTGGATCAAGATTGGCAAAAGTACGCGTCCTGTTAATATCCGTTCAAAGGAACTTGACAATACCGCCGTTCCGCTACCATTTGAGGTATTTGTTACTCTAAAAACCTCCATGTATAATGAGGTTGAGAAGCTCGTCCATAAAACAATAGACCGGCTTACTGACTTGCGTATACGTCAAAACAGAGAGTTTTTCAATGTCGCTCCCATGGTTGCATTGGATATTCTGAAAGACATCGCAGCCACACTTCCTGATGCAGAGTTGGATGAAGTCTATCTAGGCGACAATAAGAAAAAGAATAAAGATGACAATCTGCGTGAGCGCAAGAAGAGAAGGTCTAATTTCAAATTCAGCATGATTAATATTCCGATAGGAGCCACTCTTGTTTTCATTCCGACCGGTGTAGAGGTAAAGGTTGCCGGTGATGACACAGTAGAATATCAAAACCGACTTTATAAATTATCTCCTTTTGTGGGTACTTTTATGCCAGAGAATAAGCGAAATGCATCTGGCGCTTACCAAGGGCCCAAGTTTTTCTCTTATAAAGGGAAAGTTCTTAATGATATCCGTTCTGATATCGAGAATAATGATCCAACGGGAGAATAGCGCAATGTCAAACATATCAGAAGAAGTAACTAATTGAAAAGGGCCTAATCAAAATGTATTTGATAGATAAAGGAAACAACAGAATATCCAAGCTAAAGAAAATGACTTTCTCAGAATTGAAGTTTAGGGAAAGAGATCATTTGCAGGAATGGATTGCCAATAACCCGGGTTCGCTGGGAGAAGAACTTCTTATTATTCAAAAGGAATTTAGCGGATTTAGTGAAACGAAGGAGAGATTAGACTTGCTGGCATTGGATTAAGAAGGGAACCTGGTGATTATTGAAAACAAGCTTGACGACACAGGAAGAGACGTAACGTGGCTAATAATCAAGTATGCATCTTATTGTGCCGGTTTGACAAAACAGGATATCTTAAGTATTTATCAAGAATACCTTGGAACATCGGGCAATGCGGAAGAGCGTATCTCTGAGTTCTATGACAATAAAGATTTTTCGGAAGTCATTCTTAATCAAGGTCTTAATTCTCAAAGGCTCATATTGGTGGCTGCCAATTTTAGGAAAGAAGTAACCTCCTCTGTATTGTGGTTACTAAACTTCAAAATAAGGATTCAGTGTTTTAAGGTAACACCATATGCTTGTGGAGAACAGCTTTTCTTGAATTTTGAGCAAATACTTCCGACAAAAGACACAGAAGAATATACTATAAGTATAGCGACAAAAGCGCAAGAAGAGATGGAAGCTAAAGACATAGGTAGAAGTAGTTCCCTGATTCGATTGCGATTTTGGGAGCAGTTTATCCACGCAAGCAATCGTATGAACAGCTTATTTGCCAATTTGTCACCATCAAAAGACAATTGGATTGCAAAGAGCCTAGGTATGAGTGGAATAGAAATAAGCTGTACCATTACGGGTAAGTATTGCCTTGTTTGGGTTTATATTAATGTAGGTACAAAAGAAGAAAACAAAGAGGTATTTGATTTCTTTTATTCAATGAAAGATAAAATTGAAAGCGATTTTGGAGATCAACTTGAATGGGACAGGAAGGATGAATTTGTTACTAGCCGAATTAGAAAACAGCTTGACGGTGTGAGCTATTATGAGGAGAGCGATTGGCAAAGAATGAATGAGTTTTTGATTAACACAGCTACACGGTTAGAGAAAGTGTTTAGAGAACCGATAAAAAGATTAAACAATTATTTAAAAAATAAATAATATGGCAAAAATATTTAAACCCAAAAAAATTTCACTTTCCGCAATTGAGGGAGTATCTGAGAAAAAAATACAGGAAATCATTGCCAATGACCCTTCAATAATTGGTTTAGGAGACCTTGTGTTAAAGGATAAGGAGCGTGTACAGCCAAGGGCAGGACGACTTGATTTACTAATGCAAGATCCGGATACAAATAAACGCTATGAGATTGAGATTCAGTTAGGGAAAACAGACGAGAGTCATATTATAAGAACAATTGAATACTGGGATATTGAGAAGAAAAGGTATCCTCAATATGAACATTGTGCTGTTCTAATAGCAGAAGATATTACGAGCAGATTCTTGAATGTCATAAGCCTGTTTAATGGGTTTATACCTCTAATTGCTATACAAATGAATGCCTATACATTCGGAGAAGAAATAGGCTTGATTTTCACCAAGGTTTTGGATGAAATGCCCTTAGGTCTTGTAGATGAAGATGAAGAAATTCAAGAAATTACTGATAGGGATTATTGGTTAAAACGGAGCACTCAAGAGACAGTGAAGATGGTAGATGAGTTATTATCAATAATTAACTCATTTAAACAGGGTTATGAATTGAAATACAATAAATTTTATATAGGATTAGCGAAAGATGATCAACCAAACAATTTTGTTATTTTCAAGCCTAAGAAAAACTATTTGCGGCTAGAGTTAAAGTTACCTAAGTCAGAAGAAATTGATCAAATAATTGAGGCTAATGACCTTAATGAGATGGGTTACGAAGGGACGTGGGGTAGATATAGGATAAGACTCAATAAAGGTGACATTTCTAAGAAGGAAGAGGTCCTGAAAATCTTGCTAGAAAAATCAGAGAATCATTTTAATAATTAAAAGTAGGTTTGGTTACTAGTTTCACATAATTCGCAATCCTTTTACTGCGCGCCTTAACAAACGCCATCACTCTGTCTTTATACATCAAATAATCTTTCACGCTTGTGAAAGCAGGTGGTGTTTTGAAGTTGTCAAAGGGTAGGTAAAACCGAATGTGTTCGTTCTTGTCAACAAGGTCGTTTAACAGGAAGAAGTTGACATAACCTTCAAAATTGAGGAATAGGTCAAAGAAGTCTTTGTACCGTAACAGAGTAAGGTAAAGGGGGCTCGGCTGATCTGCGTAGAAGAGCCTGATGCATTCCAAGGTAAGATCAAATCGGT
>JAAYKJ010000084.1 GCA_012522505.1 Clostridiaceae bacterium | reverse complement strand
TTATAAGAGAAGAAACGGGGAACAAAAATTATTCATTCTATCAGGGAGGAACAAGTCACAAATTCATCACAGAGATGTGGAAAAAGTATCGCGATAGCGCTCCTTTTGTCTCAGTTTACCCAAAGGGCGGGCTATACTCACAATCCATTGAAGTACAGTTAAACTGTGAGCATACTTCAGCAAAAATTTACTACACACTGGATGGTACTGAACCAACAAAATCATCTTATTTATATCAGTCGCCATTGCTGATAAACAAGGATTGCGTCGTGAGTGCAAAGGCATTTTTGGATAATGGAGAGGAAAGCCCTGTCAGTTCGGTGCAATATCAGATTGCGGACAAAGAGCCTCCGGAAGTAGAACACCTTTACTATGATCCGGATTCGAACAGAATAACGATTTGCTTCAGCGAAAAAATCTCTGAGGAAGGTTTGGAGCAAATTACGTTTGCCCAGTCTTCGGAAAATAGCATCAAAAGCGTAAACCTTCAGGAAGACAGGAAAACGGTTATTGTCGAAACATCACCCCTTGATGTCTCACTGAAGCATATACTGCGTATTCCCGAAATAAAAGATCTGATGGATCCGGCGAATATTTCAGAGGAAAGACTCTATGAAATAAACATCCATGAAATTTTTACGGAAGACTTTGAAAGTGAAACGCTTTATAGTTGGCAGTACCGTTCGCCAGAACGTTGGGTTATAGAAAAAGATGAGGACGATACATCCCTCAGGCTGAAATCCAGCTATTACAGTCCGACTAGAAAACCCGGTGAATATGTTATCCTCCAGGATACCGACTGTACAGATTTCGTTGTGGAACTGGATGGAAAACTAACAGACTCAATTTCTGATAATTATGCTGATTTTTGCGTTATATTTGGTTACCGGAACGATGAAGACTATTATTTTGTCGCTGTCAGCAGATCAGATGATGAAGCCGGTATTTATAAGGTTGTTGGTAAGGCCAAATATTTGCTTTACAGCATTAGCCCCATACCGGCAGATAATAATTATCACAAAGCCAAAGTAAGTGTTGTCAATAATATGATCACGGTTGATGTAGATGGTGTACAGCAGGGGATTATTCAAAATCGGGTTCAAAATGGAAAAATAGGCTTTGGGACGATGAATGATCCTGCTAAATTTGATAATTTCAGGTTAAAAGTATTACATATGCGTGAAAAAGTAAAAGAGGTAGAATAGATTGATTGAAGAAGAAGTGGGTTCTTAGTTCCAACGCATTAACAAAATACTTCGCCATAAAGACCGTAAATGTATATGGGAGGTATTAAAATGAGTAGGTATAGGTTTTATCAAAAAATCATTGTAAAGGTTATGATCACTGTTATTATCCTTTCGTGTTGTTTACCTGTTCAAGCCGGTACAGGGGATGAACTTCACCAGATGAGTACGACATTCGGAGAGACTGGGTATGCCTCACCCGTGGACATTTTGTATCAGGAGGATTTCGAAGACGGAGATTTGGCCACATCCGACCCTGAATTGATAAATGGCTTGACCTGGACTGCTAATGGCAGTCTGGGAACAGGAACCGTTAAGGAGTACGACAGTAAAATGATCAGAATGGATGCTGGAGCTTATTTACTGTCATCACAGGTCATAAACGAATCCGAATATACGGTGTCCTTTACGATGATCAACTGGTACAACACAGCTGCCAGAGTGATGGTTTCGTACCAGGATGATAGCAATTACTATTCTTTCAGCCCAACGACAGGACAGGTTTATCGTATGCTGGATGGTGTTGAAGAAGGGCTGGACAACAGTGGTGAAAAAAGGCTGCTACGCGCCTGGAGTGGTACTCCGTCAATTAACGCTTATAAGATCTATTTCAAAAATGACGGCAATTCCATTACTATCTCCATAGACAGGGATGGATATACCAATGGAAAGGACTATGAATTCACATATACCGATACCGGTGCGGCGGCGGTTAACCGTTTTAAGAGCGGAAAAATCAAGCTGGCAAGGGTTGACGATTATGAAAGCCGTTATTGGGTCAATTTCGATGATATTCTTGTAACTAAAGGGAAGCTACAGGCAGTACTGCCAAGAAACCCTGTTAAGCTGTATGTCAGCAATACAGGCGACGACAGCTTTGACGGTACCGAAACCAGACCGTTCAGAACCATTCAGAAGGCTGTGAATGCCTCATATCCTGGTGATGAGATCATTGTAGAAGATGGCTTATATGAGGATCCGATACAATTCGCACAAAGCCGCGTCTACAGTGAAGAAGGAAACAGGCTTATCATAAAATCGCGCAACAGACATAAGGCTATAATAAATGGCATTAATCTAAAAAACGGTGATTATGTAGTACTGGATGGGTTTGAAGTGATCAATGAATCCATCAATTTTGGCGAAAGCACAGGTGCTGAAGTTATTAACAATTATGTCCATGATGTGGGAATCGGTATTCTTGCAAGAGGAACAAATGGCAGGGCTGCAGGTAACTATATCTATAAATGTGGTTCTGGAATTAATGTTTATGGCACGAATATGCTGATTGAAAATAACGAAATTGAACGCCTGATTTACAGAGCTGGCGATTCTGACTTTATCCGCTTTTTTGGCGAGGGACATATTATTCGGGGCAACTATATGCACGGCACACGAAAGGAAGAGGTCGGGCCGGCACACGTGGATGGTTTCCAAACCTTTGATAATAATAAAGATTATGCACGCCATATCATCATTGAGGGAAATTTTGTAGAGGATTTCTATCACCAGGGCTTAATGGGTTCAAGTGTAACTTTATACCATTCCTATGATATCACCTTACGAAATAACGTATTTAAGGATGCCGATGCCTGGGGAGTATGCGCTGTCAGCCTGAGGGATGTCAAAGTCTACAATAACCTGTTTATCAATATGAGGCAATTTGGTGTAGGTTTCAGGGGATCCGAGGGGATGGTCAGCACAGGTGATGTAAGAAACAATATTTTCTACGATGGCGCTTATGGCCATTTTGGTGATGAATACAGCGAATATTCAGCGTCGAATAACCTGATTTTCAGCACGGACATCTATAAAAAGTACGATCAGGATAAATTTCCGAAGGATATTGTCAATGTGGATCCACTGTTCATGGATGTTGATAACAATGATTTTTCGTTACACCCCAACAGCCCGGCGATTGATAAGGGGATGAATCTGAATTTTGGCCATGATTTTGCCGGAAACACCAGACCCTATGGGAGCAGCTTTGATATCGGGCCATTTGAATATCAGGGCAGTAACCTTCCAATTGCAAATATCAAATTTATCACTGTCACTAACAAAGCATCGGGATATGCACCGTTTAAGGTTGAGTTTGACGGAAGCAGTTCATATGTCCCTGAAGGCAGAAGCATTGTCGCCTACGAATGGGATTTTGGTGATGGCAGCACCGGCTCGGGTGTTATTGCAAGCCATGTCTTCGGAGCGGGTAAGCATACGGTTAAGCTGACGGTTACAGATAATACCGGCAGCAAACATACTGCCAGCAGGGTGTTTGATGTGCTTCCCTCAGAATACCCCAATCTGTATTTATATCTGCCTTTTGACACCGATTGTTTAGATGCTTCAGGAAAGGGCATGACTGTAAACAGCAGTGAAAACATTCTCTTTGAAAATACGGTTTATGGAAGGTCTATCCGCTTTAATAATGACAAAAGCAGGGCAATCAGTGTTGATCACAGTAATTATCTTGATGGTACGGATGAGCTGACTATCGCATTTTTTGCAAAGAAAGATGCGAAGAATGGAGCGGCATCGGTTATTTTTAAATACAATGTTTATACCGTTGACCTGACTGCTGACGGTTTTGCAGGTTATATCGCTACAAATAGCGGGAAAACGAACTTTAAAGTAGCCAAAATCGTTGATGATACCCAGTGGCATCATTACGCGGTTACATACGATGGAAGCAATATTGTCATGTATCTCGATGGAAATGAATGCTCCAGGGTAGTATGTACCGGCAAAATAAAACGTGATACAACCCGCCGGATTGATATAGGACGCAATCCCTGGAATGTCAGTATAGAAGGCTTAATGGATGAGATCAGGATCTATGACAGAGCATTGAGCAAAGAAGAAATTGAGAAAATTATGGAAGGGACATCTCAAGTGACACCAAGCCCAACACCGACTCAAAGCCCAAGCCCGACTCCGACAAAAAAGCCGAGTCCGACACCAACGAAAAAACCAAATCCGTCAGAATCTGGTTCCGGCGGAGGCTCAACATCAGAGCCTACAAAGAAGCCGACACCAACTCCAAAAACTACCAAATTGCTATCACCGACGCCCAAACCCAGCCAGGATGGAAACACGGAGTCCATTCCACCGGACGAAGATCTGATCACAACAGATTACCCCGAAATGGTCAGGCTTTTGGAGATGTTATATGAAAACGCAAATATACGGGATAATACTCTGAACCCTTCCTATGGCTTTATGATGAGAAGAGAACCGGTTGTTACTCTTTCCGCTGGTTATCAGGATAATTTGCGGGATTTGGCAAAGCTCACATTCCAGGATATCCGGGGTGATGAATGGTATGCATCCCATATTCCGTTGGCGGTATACCGCAAGTTTGTGAAGGGATTCCCGGGTGGAACCTTCGAAGGGAGCAATCAGGTCACCCGTGCCGAGGTGTTAACGATGCTGGCCAGGTTCAACAGCTCGGAGGGAATGATAAAGCAAAAAGCCGAAAAGGATGCCGAAACCTGGATCCGGCTTGCAGAGCAAATCGGGAATGATTGGTATACCCATTATGTGGTCGCTGCAAAAGAAGGGTTGGTTTATCCTGATTTATACACAAGGGAGACCATCCTCCAGCCAATGACCCGTGGAGAGGTTATCTACGCACTGGCAAACTTCCTTTGGAGTGAAGATATCCGGGAAGGCGGAAAGTATTACATATTTGCCGAAAACAATGAAACCCCGGCTTTCAACGATACATTAAAAACCATATATATCTCCAATCCTGATGCCGGGAACGATGGAGAGAAATGCTACTGCTGGTACAAGCAATTGATAAAAGCAACACAAAATCCTGAAAACGGCGTGCCCACGGACTTCTATCCGTCCATCATATGTCTGAAGGACAAGGGAATCCTTCTGGGCAATAACGGAGACAGCAAGTGGAATGCCCCCATTACCCGGGCCGAGGTGTTGGCGTTGTTCGAACGCCTGGCAAAAGTATGGGGTGAAGAAAGCAAACAGAAATCTGAATGACAATAAGCAGGCGTGTTTCTTTCCGGGGAGAATTCGCGAAGGAATCGAACAACTGTCTGAAGATTTATCAAATGCTCAAAATATAATTTACAGAAATCCTTTTTGGAGGGTTATGATATGCGGTTTAGTATTCGTAAGATCAGGAACAATAAGTTAAGGTTTTTTCCGTTGCTGTTAAGCATATGCATCCTTTGTACATTGCTGACAGCACCGTCCGCGGTTTCTTCTGCATCAAGCCAGGAGGAACTTACGGATATCAAAGCCCATTGGGCAGAATCGGTGATCCTAAAATGGGTTAACCAGGGTCTTGCAAAAGGCTATGGAGATGGTCGGTTTGGCCCCAATGACAGTATCACCCGAGCTGAATTTGTAACCCTATTAAACCGCATATTCGGTTATCAGCATAAATCGGAGAAAAGCTTTCCGGATGTCAAAGCCGGTGCATGGTATGCAGCAGAAATTGCAAAGGCTTATGAGGCGGGAATTATCGGCGGTGATAACAACGGAAACATGAACCCAGAGGCGGTGATCAGCCGGCAGGAAGCGGCGGTTATTTTAGCCCGGGCCTTTTCACTGGCAGGGGATAATCTCGATGCCGCATTGAAATATTCGGATGTGGGGCAGATAGCCGAATGGGCATTAGGTTCGGTCGGTACGATGACCAAGAAGGGTTATGTGACCGGACGGCCAGGAAATCTGTTCGCGCCAAAGGCCAATCTCAGCCGATGTGAAGCGGTGAAGATGATCGACAATGTGATGGGAGAGCTGATCAACACAAGCGGAACCTATACCAGGGTGGTACCCGGGAACATGGTGATATCGTCACCGGG
>JAAYKJ010000083.1 GCA_012522505.1 Clostridiaceae bacterium | reverse complement strand
TTATTATGGAGAGCATAGGCCATGCCAACGATTCCAGCTACATTTTCTGTGCCTGCCCGTTTGCGCATTTCCTGACCCCCACCGTCTATAAATGCATCAATAGGAGTACCAGTTTTTATATATAAAAAGCCAACCCCTTTTGGTCCATTAAACTTGTGACCAGAAGCGGATAGCAGATCAAAGCCCATACTATTAACATCAATTGGTATATGCCCTACCGCCTGAACAGCATCGGTATGAAATACAATCCCTCTTGGTTTTAATATTGAGGCAAATTCCTGTATTTTCTGAATCGTACCAATTTCATTGTTCGCCATCATGACTGATACTAATATGGTATCTTCACGCAGTGATTTTTTAAGAACTTCGCTTTCTACAAAACCCTCTTTGTTAACGGGTGCATACGTAACAGCATAACCATGGCTTTCCAGCGTTTTACAGGCCTGTAATATCGCTTGATGTTCGATCATAGATACTACTATATGCCTGCCTTCATTCTGATTGGCAAATGCTGTACCTTTTAATGCCCAATTATCACTTTCGGTTCCCCCAGATGTAAAATAAATCTCTTCCGGCACAGCGCCAATTGACATGGCTATCATCTTTCTGGCATTTTCAACAGCTTTTCTGGCTTTTTTAGCAAAAGAATAAATGCTAGAGGGATTTCCATAATTATTTAGTAAAAATGGTTTCATCGCTTCAAAAGCAACCTCATTAACTTTTGTTGTAGCCGCATTATCTGCATAAATCATGTATTCACCTCCCAGCATATTAATAATTGAGCCTTTGGTATAATTAGTTCTTTTATCATCCCCACAGGAGGGTTCCAGATTCTTGAATGCATTCAGAATTTGCCGGTGCTAAACGTACTGCGGTAAGCGAAAATATCTAGCCTGTCATCGCAGCCTATGGGATTAGCCCCATCAACTTATTGCCGACAAAAACCATCCATTCTAAAACAACGAGGTCTAATGACCTCCGTTGTTTTAGCAGGGGCTGTCTCCATATTACGAAATTAACCCCTGATTCAATATACATTTATCAACAATTTACGAAAAATATACTCGGCCGGGATTCTTTTCTACTTGGACAGGTGGCTATTAACAGCCTAAAGATTCTATGACTTCGGCCACTTATCCTCCCAATTTCCCTATACTTTCCATATCCCTTGCGGCTTTAATCAGACCATATTTTTCAAGAGTTTCCCGTTTAGGATAACTGGTTTTTTTATCCCACCCATGTTTTTCATAGTACTCATCCAGCATTTTGTCCCATTCGGCCCTTTCCAATTGCCACCCTGCTGATTTGCCTGTAGGTATGGGTTCAAAATGCCGCGGCTGAGGTATATCATCTTGTCTGGCAAACTCCGTAAATTTTAGATTAAACGCCTTTTCCAGATTAAGTTGCCGCGTGGCGATGTCTTCCAGATCTTTAACCGTATATTCATCACCGGTTGCTGCCGATAGTAATTCGGCGAAATCATGTAGATTTGTAAATTCAAAGCTTTGCATTACCGTGTTGTATAAACACACACCAGTACTGTTGCAAACTCTGTGCAAGATTTCATTATAAAGAACCATATCAACCGTACCTTCATAGCTTGTCGGTATGCGTGCCTTACTAAAATTAGGTATTCCAAACAACTCTAAAGCATCTTCATCCGTTATCTTGTCGGAGATTAGCTCCCACCAAACAGCGCCCGTCGTATGCGCACCGCCCCGGGTTGACACTAGTGTACCTAAACCCCATCCATTTGTACCGCGCAC
>JAAYKJ010000082.1 GCA_012522505.1 Clostridiaceae bacterium | reverse complement strand
TTTTCCACTTTTCACCTCATTTCGGCTTGTCTCACACTACATTATGCCCAGCTTCTTCATCTATAGTGATTTATGATTCTTTGGTAACTGTTCTGCTGTTGATAAAATCGTCTTTGAAATAAATCTGATTTCACGATATAATAAGAAAGATATAAATATTTACCCAGTTTGGTCAGCTCTGAAAAGCTGTTTCTCTCCTATGCCATTTGGAACGGAGGATGGTCTTGCCTGCGATTACAATTCACCATAATAATGAAACAAAAATGATTACAGCCATGAATAACACCATGCTGCTCGATGTGCTGCGGAAACACGGGTATAGTGTGGAAGCACCATGTAACGGTAAAGGAATCTGTGGAAAATGCCGCATAAAAATTCTTCAAGGTACGGTTCCATATACACTGGAAGAGAGAAAACATCTCTCTTCGGAAGAACTGAATAACGGAATACATCTTGCTTGTATGATCAAAGTTACAGGGGATATGGAAATTTCGCTCGGGCTGGGAAACGAAAACGCATCTGTTCTAACCGAGGCTGGCATGGTGCCGGTTTCCGGAAAGCCGGTCATGCGCAAAGAGTTTACTAAACTTCCTGCTCCAAGCCTTAACGATCAGAGAACAGACAGCGAACGGCTGATTTCTGTAGCTGGAGGTGACAGCTTTGATCGTTCTGCACTAGGCAAAAACACTTGTTTGAATGCAATATTCCCACTTGATTTGGTACAGAAGCTGCCTGAAATCCTAAGGAGAAACGATTATCACGTTACTACAATTCAGCTTATGGAACAGATCATCGGCGTAGAAAGCGGTAACACAACGAAGATCCTTTATGGCGTTGCCATCGATATCGGAACGACTACGATGGCTGCCTACATCTATGATCTAAGCAATGGTGAAAAGCTTTCTGTGGCTTCCATGTTGAATCCGCAGAAAAAGTTTGGGGCTGATGTCATTTCCCGCATTGATTATGCCTCTAAAAGCCGTGCTCATGCAGCAGAGTTGTCCGGGATTATCCGTAACGCATTGAATGAACTGATTGGGCGCCTTGTTCAGCAAAGCAACCTGAACGCAACAGATGTATACCTTGTTTCTCTGGCGGGAAACACAACAATGCTTCATCTTCTCTTGGAACTACCGGCAATTTATCTCGCAACAGCTCCATTTATTCCGGCAACCCTTTCAGTAATGGCTTTGAAACCCATGGAACTGAATCTGAGCATCAATCCCCAGGGGCGTATCCTCATCCTTCCCGGTGTCTCAGCTTATGTTGGAGCTGATACGGTGGCTGCTGTTGTATCGACCGGTATGGCTCAGCGGGAAGAAGTAACCCTGCTTGTGGATATCGGTACAAATGGTGAGATTGTTCTTGGTAACAGGGATTTTCTATATAGCTGTTCAACAGCAGCGGGGCCTGCTTTTGAAGGCGCTAATATCGTCTGTGGGACAGGCGGTGTTGAGGGCGCTGTCAGCGAGGTTTTTGTTACCGATGACGGCTCTGTGCAATGGAAGACAATTGGTGGAAAAGAACCTGTGGGGATCTGTGGTTCTGGTCTGATCGATGCAATTGCATGTATGCTTCAAATCGGTATACTGGACGATACAGGCAGGATCCTCGACAGAGAAGAGTTGGATCAAAATACTATGAGGTATGCTGACAGGCTGTTTGAATTTAATGGACAACAAGCTTTTCTTCTGGGTGAACCCAGCAGCCGTAGAGTATTTATCACCCAAAAGGATGTGAGGGAAGTACAGAATGCCAAAGCTGCAATTGCGGCTGGTATCAATGTTTTGCTGCAGGAATCCGGGGTTTCTTCCGATGATGTTCATTCGGTATTTTTGGCAGGTGGTTTCGGTAGTTTTATGAATATCACCTCTGCTGTTAAAACGGGTCTTCTGCCAAAGGGGCTGGTGGGCAGAATCCATGCGGTCGGTAACGCTGCTGGTGCTGGAACAATCCTCTCACTGCTTTCACAAGAGGCACTGATTTCTGCAAATGCGGTTGCCAGACAGATAAAATATCTGGAGCTATCGTCAAGGCAGGATTTTGTATCAGAATATACCGAAAATATGTTTTTTGACATTGGTTGAGAAACAGATATACTTGTAATAGTTGCACAAGGAAATCGGTAATAGTATAAAAAATTACAAAAAAGCATAAAATATTTCATTACTCGCGATCTATACAGGTGTATGATCAAAAGCGTATATACGAACTTACGAAACTAGGACAGGCTCTGGCACAAGGGGATTGGTTATGAAACAGGAACCTGATCATTACAGAATTATTGAAGCGGTGCAGCACTACAGCAATGCAACTGGAGCTCCTGCCATTTTCATTGATGATTCTGGCCAAGCGCTCTATTGCAGCCATGAGAATGATTTCTGTCATTACTGTTCGGGTTTGAACAGGGAAATGAGCTGTAGCCATGTACACCTGTATGGCAGCTATCAAGCTGAACGGTTTGGTGGTAAGTATATCTTCTTCTGTCCTTTGGGTGTTGTTCACTGGGCTTGTCCCATTACTGCCGACGGGATCATGAAGGGTGCTATCCTGGGCGGCCCGGTGCATATGGTTGAACCTGAAGAGTTTCTGTTGTCGGAGTTGTTCGGTAAATATTTCAGCAAGAAGTCTCTGCCCCGGATCATCGAACTGGCAAAGAAAATTCCGGTTATGGATACTGAAAAGGTGAACAGCCTTTCTGAACTGTTAAGCATAGTGGCTTTCCATCTTTCCGATTTTTCCTGGCACCAGTATCGATGGGAACAACAGCAGCAAGAACAAGCTGCAGCCATCTCGCAGCACATTCACCGATTGAAGGAAATGCTTGAGACCGGCGAGGAGGTCTCCACCTATCCAATCGAAAAGGAACGGCAACTGTTAAGTGCAATTGCAGTAGGGAACAAATCCTTGTCTCAAAAACTCTTAAACGAAATCCTGGGCCATATTTTCTTTTCATCGGGGAATGATTTTGGGTTAATCCGTGCCCGTGTCCTGGAGCTTGTGGTTCTTCTGTCACGTGCTGTTCTTGAAGGTGGCGCAGATATTCGGCAGATATTTGGTTTAAACTATCAATATTTGAACCAGATTCAGAATTTCCAAACCCTTGATGAACTGACACCATGGTTGTCCCGGATTATGGAGCGCTTTACCGACTATGTGTTTAATCTTACCAATGTAAAGCACAAGGATGTTATATTAAAATCAATAGACTATATCCAAAAGAATTATATGAAAAAGCTGACACTGGATGAAGTGGCTGCAAAAGTTTATCTCAGCCCCTCCTATTTCAGCAAAATCTTTAAGGAAGAAATGAATATGAATTTTAACACCTTCCTCAACCGGGTTCGGATCGAAATGAGCAGGAAACTTCTTTCAGATCCGTCTATTTCCATCGTAGATGTGTCCCACATCGTCGGTTTTGAAGATCAAAGCTATTTTTCGAAGGTGTTTAAGAAGATTACTGGGCAAAGTCCCAAAAAGTACAGGGAAAGCCGCGGAAGGGAATAATTCGTTCATCATGCAGTAAAATGCTTGATAATAAATGATTTTTGAGGTGATACTATGAGTTTGTTAATGGAAATTTCTGAAAACCTTCAAAAGGGCCGGGCTAAAGTTGTCAAGGAGTTGGTTCAGAAAGCCATCGATGAAGGAATGGATGCCAACACCATTCTAGAAGAGGGTTTGTTGCACGGCATGGGCATTATAGGCGGTAAATTCAAGAACAATGAAGTCTATGTACCGGACGTTCTGATCGCTGCTCGCGCAATGAATACCGGCACCGAGGTGCTAAAGCCTCTAATGGTCAGTTCAGGCGTCAAGGCAAAGGGAAAAGTAATATTGGGTACGGTTAAGGGTGACCTGCACGATATTGGCAAGAACCTCGTCCGCATGATGATGGAAGGCAAAGGTTTGGAAGTTATTGATCTTGGTGTGGATGTTCCTGCTGAAAAGTTTGTAGAAGCAGCTATCGAGAATAATGCTGATATCATAGCCTGTTCAGCCTTGTTAACCACCACGATGACCGAAATGAAAAACATCGTTGAAAAGGTAAAAGCATCTTCCATTGGCGACAAGGTGAAAATTATGATTGGCGGCGCTCCGGTTACCGATAATTTCCGTGCCAGCATCGGCGCTGACGTATATACAGCCGACGCAGCTTCAGCAGCTGAAGAAGCTTTAGCGATCTGTTTGGCATAGTCATGCGGCATGATAGACAGGGTGCCCTTTTTCAATATCGGACATTTTCCAATTGGCACAGCTGTGAAACAGGGCATATCGCCTCTGTTTCACCGGCTGTGGACCGGAATAATATGTGGCTTTTGGGATACAGGGTTTTCATATACAAGACAAACGATCTGATAAACCTGTTCTATTCTTTCATAGGTTAGAACTTCCTTGGGTACTCCTCCACAGACGATTTCGCCATCTTTTAGCAGGTAAAGGGTGTCGCAAAACTCAGCAGCAAGATTGAGATCATGCAAGACGACAACGATGGTAAGCCCATGCTCATGGGCAAGGTCCCGCACCGTCTCCATGATGGATAGCTGGTGGCTTATATCCAGCTGGGAAACCGGCTCGTCCAGTAATATGATATTGCTCTTTTGGGCTAATGCTCTGGCGATAATCACCCGTTGTAATTCACCGCCGCTGATACTTTTTATACTTCTTTCGGCCAGGTGTTCTATTCGTGCGGTTTTCATGGCCCACTGAACAATTTCCACATCTGTGCTGCTTTCTTGTGCAAACCTGCGTATATATGGCGTTCTGCCCATCATCACAATATCAAAAACTGAAAAGTCAAATTCGATATAGCTGTTTTGCGGAACAACCGAAATCTCTTTTGCCAATTGGGAAACTGCCAGGGTTTTAATGTCCATGCCATTAACGTAGACTGTGTTTTTATCCGCTTCCAAAAGGGCTGCCATATTCTTCAAAAGTGTTGTTTTTCCAGAGCCATTGGGGCCCAGGAGTCCGCATACCATCCCCGGCCTGAAAGTGGCGCAGATATCTTCCAAAACTTTTCTCTCACCATACGCATAGTTTAGATTCTTCACCTCGACTAAGCCTTGTGTTTCCACGCTACATCACGCTCCTTTTGCTGCGGATAAGCAATGCAATAAAGAATGGAGAGCCAAAAACAGCTGTAATCGCCCCAACCGGAATTTCAGCAGGTGGAGCCACTATCCTTGCCAGCGTATCGCATATTACCAAAAACGCAGCCCCACCAACAACAGAAAAAGGCATCAGGCTTTTTTGATCCGAGCCGACCAGGAGGCGCAGAACATGTGGAATTATCAGCCCTACAAAGCCGATAATTCCGCTTGTTGCAACAGTGGCAGCCGTTACAACCGAACAGACTGCCAAAAGAATCTTTTTTGTCCTTTCCACTTCGATTCCCAGGGATTTCGCGGTCTCTTCCCCGGTTGAAATCACATTCAGATGTCGGGTGTGGATAAATATCAATGTCAGGCCAATGACCAGAAATGGTAGCAGAATAAATATTTTATTCCACCCAGCGGTGGAAAAGGAACCCATCGTCCACATCATAATATAATCCATTCGATCTCTTCTGAATATCATCAGCAGCTGAATAACAGCACTGTTCATAAAGCTGATGGCGATTCCAGCCAGAATTAAAACTGTTTGAGAAAGCCTGGAGCCCGTACGGGATATATTGTAAACGATCAGAACCGTCACCAGGGCACCAATAAATGCAGCTATGGCTGTGGTTCCCAGGCCGAATATGGAATCACCAAACCCAATTACTATCGCAATTGTTGCCCCGAGCCCTGCCCCGGAAGAAATTCCAAGAAGCCCTGGTTCAGCCATCGGATTTCTGAACAGGCTTTGCATTGTTGAACCGACCGCAGCCAGCCCGGCCCCGGACAGCAAGGCCAGTATGACTCTTGGCAGGCGGAGCTTGATGACAATCGAAATTGTGGAATCACTGATCCCATCAAGGGGTATCCTTCCTTTTAGTCCGGGAAGATATGATAAAAGAATACGGAAAACATCAGGAAACCGGATATTGGCCGTTCCAAGAAAAAGTGAAGTTATTGCCAGAAGAATAACCCCCAAAATGCTGAGTATGAATACAGGCTTTATGAATTTTCTATTTCCAAAAGAAGACAAAGGATCACCTCAATTGTTTGATATCTACTGAAAAGCCAAGCAACTCACCTCAAATTAATCAAAGCATTCGGGATGCAATATTTTGGCGATTTCCTCGAGCCCCATCGCCAACCTTGGGCCTTGCCGCACGATTATATTATCATCGATAGCATAAATCCGCCCCTCCTTGACTGCTGTCAGCTCTTTATAACCATTTGTCTGTTGAAATGCTGTTTTTGCCTCTTCAGAGCAAAGGATAAAATAAGGGTCCTCTTCCATCAGCTTTTCCAAGCTGTATACCCATCCGGTTATATCAGCGGCAATGTTATCTCCTCCAGCCATGTCCAGCAGACTGGCAACAAAGGTCTCACCAGTTGCTGTGTAATCACCATATTCCCCATATCCAACGACATAATAAACGGATGGCCTGTCCGCTCCCTTCACAGCATCCACAACAGCTGCAACCCTTTGTTTCATGTCTTCTATAATTTGCTTGGATTCCTCCTCAGCATTCAGAACCCTTCCTGTCATCCCGATAATTTCATATGCACTGTCAAAAGATTCTGTTTGTGTTAAGTAGACAATATTAATCCCCAGATCCTTCAATTTTTTCTCATTCTCTTCGGTGTTCAGCGATGAAGCAAAAACAACATCGGGTTCCAGCGAAAGAATTGTTTCAAAATTCCACTCGATAAAATCACCTACAACGACAGCGGATTGTACGTCCTGCGGATAATCGCAGAAAGCTGTTCTTCCTACAAGTTTTTCACCTTGGCCCAAAGCGTAAATGACCTCTGTAATATTCGGTGACAAGGATATTACTCTTTCAGGCTCTTTTTCAAAAGTTGTAACATTCCCTCTGTCATCGGTAAACTGCATGGGGTATGCCAGATCCTCTTCGATAGTGGGATCGGAATTTGACGTTGGAGTGCTTGTGCTTGTTGGCTTTGGCTCCGGGGCATTTTCCTGCGTTATTTTTCCATCATAATTGCAACCAGTAAGTATTACAACACACAATACAAGAATAAGAGACAGGGATAGAACTTTTTTCATGACAAAGACTCCTTTACATAAAATTTATATAGTCGACAAGCGCTGGCACCAGTACCCTTCAAGTGTGTAAACAGGAATGTATCCTTTTGTAAGTGTCTTAAGCTTTAGCATTTGAAGGTCATGTGCCAAGCGGCTCCCAGGGTTTCATGCACCAGCCGGGTTATTGGAACTCTGGGAGCAACGGTACCGGAAAGCAAAGCATAAAAAAACCTTTCACGAAAGAAAGGCTAAAAGACGTTTATACCGATTTGGTAAAACTTCATGAGGCCTATCACTCGTAGCTTTCCTCACTTCTACCCAAGGCAGGTCTTCTGACTCAGATTCATTGTCTGCGTATGCCTTCCCATCTAAAGACAGTGGCAGTAATAACGCATTCTCCTCTTTACAGCGGCGGGACCGTCCGGGACTTTCACCCGATTCCCTATTAAGTACATGAAATGTACACCTTGAATACAAATATTCCTCTGAAAGCAAATATGTATTACCCATGCCTGTTATGTACGAGCACGCATAATGTGTATTCGCTTTATCAAAATTATACGCATATTCTTACCTGATGTAAAGAAGTATTTATGTTTTTCACAAAGCAATATTTCTCTTACGTTACTGTTCACACCCATATACTTGAGAGATAGATGTGCATAACGTAAAAGAGTTACTGTTCACACCCAATAAAGCTAGCGGGTGGCTCGGGTGATTTCAATTACGAAGTGAACTTCAAAGCCATTCTTCCTAAAACAACCTAATAGCGTGCAACTGAGCGACCCAAGATATAAAGACCGCTGTTGAAGAAAACCTCGACCCACATGACAGGAGCCCGCGGATGGCGTGAGTTAACCACCCGTGTGAACAGTAACCTTACAGGCACTGCAAATATAACGGTCTTATGGCTGTTTTTCCTATCTTTGAGGTTATATTCGGAGTAGATATAGTGGCTGCTATGAGAACTGAAAAGATACCCTTCGTTAACGAAACAGACCGACAAGAAGCCATATCAGAACGGGTAAATAGAAAATTCCAATGATTATCCAGATTTTAACCAACCTTTTACGCCTGAAAACTTCTTCTTCCTGCAGTAATTCGGCATCATGCCCGCCATATTCTTTCTTGCTTTTTATCAGTGCATTGGCAGCTTTATGAAGCTTTGATGGGACATAAATATCCACGCCATAAATATTAATTCCGGTAGCAATATTTAGATAATCTCCTGCTTGCGAGCGCCTTTTTAAGACTGGAATATCATAGGATCTTAACAAAGATTCCACAGCTTGGGCATGAACTTCATCGACAGCATGAATTAAGAAAACCCCGCCACTTTTTTCTTGATTGCCATCATCCTTAACAACCTGTTTCATCGTGAACCCCCCGTTCATTCAATGAGCCCATGAGCATGTCATACAGCATAAAGCCAGGATTCAAACGTATGGTGAGCCTTTTTCTATTATATACCTTTATTCAATTTGGTGCAATTTGTCATAGAAGAGAACCCCGTTCCGGTTTCTCCAACGTTATCATCCACGATTCAACATCTGTTCCCAGCATTGAAAACTATTCCACTGACAAGCTGTCTAGGATTTCCACCTGATCGGCTATGAATTCACCGTTCTGACCAATGGAATAGCCGAATTTCCAAAACTCCTCTCGGTCTGTACTGTCTACGTTATTGTCCCGCAGAATGATCGAATCTTCGTTGACTTGTGCAATGGTGAAATTATGGTCACCGAAACTGTAAAAATAATCAAGCTCATCTATCCCGGGCATCAGCAGATAAACTTCCCATTTTTCATAATATTCTGCTGGCCGCATCACAACCGGTAGTGTTGAAAACATGGTGGTATAGACAATGTAGTCATCATTTATCCATTCGAAGTCAGATGCTTCGGCCCCGATGATATAGTCAGGAGCTGAATGATCATTGGTCCGTATCGTAAAATAATGGTGGTCACTTGTGATCCACTCATAGATCGCTGAGTATTTTCCGGAGGGCGATGTTTTCCCGTTTTCTGCGAACTGCCTGTTGCCAGATGTATAGCTCCAGTAGTCAAACCTCAGATCATCCATAATGGAATCTGCGTTTGTGTAGCATATCTCTAAATCGGCTTCTGATTCCCCATCAATTCTGTATAGGAAGCCCTCGAAATTGTTGAATATTTCAATGGTGCCTGAAAATGTTTCCACTTCAATCCCATTAGTGGATATGGCATAATTGCCACCTCCATGAATATGACCAACGCTGCCAAAGAAATCCGACGCTTCCTGCGACATGTTCAGATATTCGAGCAGGTAAATATTATCAATACATAGCGCGGTGAGAACAGAGTTTAATATATCTTCATTTTGCAGTTCCGGGATTGGTGCGAAGTTAACCGCTTCAACCTTCTCATCACCAATAAAACAAACATAATAACGGTGGGTTTTATAGAATACCATATCATCGTTCTGAATGGTAGGCACCCCAAGTGTTTCAATTACCTGGTCAATGCCTGTGCCGATGGATATATCCTCCAATATGGGGGCTTGAAACCTTTCGGTGACTAAACAAGGCTCCACAATTCCTTTTTTCATGTCTTCATGGGTATAGGGTTTCCCATCAAGCAGTTCCTGTATTCGCTCATGAAGAGTGAACCGATCAAAGTTTAACTGTTGAATTGTGTCCAGCCCTGCTTCTTCACGTGAAATTCGTATGAGAGAAGTGGCATTATCCGATGCGGCTTTTTCATCAAAGTCCGGTTCCATCATATCAGGGAGCTGCTCAACCGGAGCAGTTGTCGGGCTTGGAAAATCATCTGCTTTACTGGTTGGTTTAACCGGTTCGGATCCAATACCATCAAAGATCCCCGATAGGTTTGAATCCGCCTGTGACGCTTGTTCAGTGCCATTCACGCTTCGTTTTTTGTCTTCTGAGGAACCATTTGGTTGGGTAGGTTTTAAGGAAGGAAACGGGGAGATATTCTCCGCCAATGTGGAATCGGGTTTTTGTTTGTTCGCTGATGCATTAAAAATCGTCCACAGACCGATCACCAGAATAATGAGCCCCGCGATACCTGCAATAAGCAAACCTTTATGTTTCTTGTTTTTCATATGTCGTTTCCTTTCTGTAACAGTATATCAAATGCTCCTAAGACCCCCCGTAGCTTACAGGTTACGAATAGATGAAGTGTATTTTGCCGCAGGGGCTAAAATACACGAATTGACGGGAGTTAACCGATGCTTCAGTTACAGGTTTCAATCCAACACTAGCGGTGCGTACCAACTGGAACGCACCACAAGCCTCGACCCGTTACTGAAGCAGTATTTGATAAAATGCTCGCAGCGTATAGCGTATTTTGCAAGCAAAAACGTGTGATACACACAAAACGCGTAAGCGCTCATTGAAACCAAGCCACACACCAACAAAAAGACTGCCTCTCGATAGGATTAGATCCCCTTTATGCGATTGGGTGCAATCTGTTTTAAAAAATAACCTGTGCCGTATAGTACAGTCATCTGCAATAGCAGTGTTATTGGCGCTTTCAGAAGCCTTCCAGCAATTAGTACTTTGAACGGGCTTCCATAAAGGGTCATCAACCAAAAGGTATTCAAGCCAAGTTCCACTACCACGATCATCGTCAGCGCCGTAAGAAACACCCTGAAAAGGGTAATTTCCTTTCTGTACAGAAATATACCGTAGATAATTCCTGAAGAAATACCGCTGATCGTAAACCCGGGATGGTAAGGCCCTGCGGGCTTGACAACCCATGCCATAACATCCCCAAAAGCACCGGTCAGCGCTCCAGCCATCGGCCCAAACGCTGCGGATGACCACGCCACCGGTACAAATGTCAGGCTAAACCTAAGCTCCTTGGTGATATAGATAGAAAACATGGACAGCACAACATACAGCGCAATAAAAAAAGATACCAGCACGAGATGCCGGACATCCTTCAGAAACGAAAACAACCCTTTCTGCTTCATGAAAAAACCCCCTCATGCATTTTGTTTCCCGGTTCTTAACGCATATGCGTTAACTAACCGGTAATAATACGTGCTACATGAAGAGGAATCCTCCCTCATGCAACAGCGGGATGCAATATTTGTACCGCAAGCCAAAGCTTTTCGTCCAGACGTCAACTCCCCGTCCGTCCGGCACTTAACGCACAAATATCTACTCTGCTCCTCGAGAGACCCTGTATTATTCTGTAAACATTATAGTTGAGATCATTGTGATATTCAATAAAAATCTTGTGCTAATTTGTATTTTTTAATCATCCTTTACGCCTACATCTGATCCAATACGGTACGTATGATTTCATAGGAAAACCCACGAAATGCCAAAAAGGAAATAATTTTTTGCTGAACCTTCGGATCTGAAACATCGTATTTACCAAACTTTTTTTTCGCTATGCGAAAGGCGATTGAATGCTCATCCAATTCGAATTCACTTATTACTTCGTCGATAAGTTCCGATCCTATTCCTTTCTTTTGCAATTCATAAGCAAGGGCCTTTTTTGACTTTGGTTTCAGTTTCAGCCGTTCCGAAACATATTTATGGGCATACAGGCTGTCATTGATATAGCCCATGGATTTAAGCTGCAAAATGGCATCCTCTATAACATCCATGTCAAACCCCAGCCTCTTAAGCCTTTCCCGGATCTCATGCTCCGATCTGTCTTTGACAGCCAGTAACCGCAGACCCCTTTGTTTTGCCAGCTTGATATTTATTTCTTCGCGTATGGTGTCAATATCTTCCTGTGTGAGTTCAGCACGCTCATAAAGGTTCATTCGGTAGTATTCTTCCTCTGGCATGGAAAAAGCATAGGCATTATCAATATAGATACGGAGCATATCGGGGTTATTCTTCTGTTTCATGGTGGATGTTATCACCATCTGTGTGTCCTCACCTACTTTTTTATGTAATCATATATGCCGCGGTAACCCTTATAAAACCTTAACAATGGGGCTATATCCGCATTATTTCAGTAAGATTATATCACATTTCGGCATATCCCTGCAAACACGAACATCAAGGAGAGGCACCATAGCCGCTACCGCCATAAATCAATTCTATAAATGGGATATAAACAACAATAAGCGGTCTGCATCAACTTTACTCCATCTCATCATCAGCAACATGTGCTTCCATGCTCTGAAGGAATGCTTTATCATATTGGGCTCGAATCTTACTTTCAATTTCATTGCACAAATCTGGGTTTTCCTTGAAGAATTTTTTCACATTCTCTCGCCCCTGCCCCAATCGTTGATCATTGTAGGAGTACCAGGCACCACTCTTTTTAACGATGTCCAGTTGAACCCCAATATCCAGAACGCTACCTTCCTTGGAAATGCCTTCCCCGTAAATGATATCAAACTCTGCTTCTTTGAATGGAGGTGCAACCTTGTTTTTTACAACCTTCACCTTGGTTCTGTTGCCTACCGCGTCACCTGCGTCTTTTAGGGTTTCAATACGGCGCACATCCAACCGTACCGAGGAATAAAACTTGAGAGCCCTTCCACCAGGCGTTACTTCCGGGTTTCCAAACATAACACCGACCTTTTCACGTAGCTGGTTGATAAAAATAGCCACCGTTCTGGATTTGCTGATAACACCAGAGAGCTTCCGTAATGCCTGGGACATCAGCCTTGCTTGGAGACCCACATGGGCGTCACCCATCTCCCCGTCAATTTCAGCTTTTGGAACCAGTGCTGCCACTGAGTCGATGACAATGATATCGATCGCTCCGCTTCGGACCAGTGCTTCAGCGATTTCCAGTGCCTGCTCACCCGTGTCTGGCTGGGAAACAATCAGGTTTTCGATATTCACCCCCAGGGCCTTGGCATAGACCGGATCCAGCGCATGCTCTGCGTCGATAAAAGCTGCTTCGCCGCCAGCCTTCTGTGCTTCTGCAACAACATGTAGCGCAACCGTGGTTTTACCAGATGACTCAGGGCCATAAATCTCAATAATACGCCCCCGTGGCAGGCCTCCAACCCCGAGAGCAATATCTAAACCCAAAGCCCCGGTTGAAATGGTATCAATGTTCATGTGGGCGGCTTCCCCCAACTTCATAACTGCACCCTTCCCAAACTGCTTTTCAATTTGGTTAAATACCATTTCCAGCGCCTTTTTTCTTTCATCATGATTTGCCATAATATACCCTCCATACGCAAACCCGCAAGGGGTTGTCTTCGAACATCTGTTCTATATTATATAGAATTCTTTACTGCAAGTCAAGTGACTGTCAAATATTGCCTGCGTCATTGAAACCACCCGAGCCACCCGCTAGCTTTTATTGGGCGTGACTTTATACTATCGAAAACTGTGTTTTATTTCCCGGCAGCGAAAACCGTTGATCGGCTGTCATAGCCGGCTTCGGTTCATTTAGCGGTATGTCCCCGGAACCTGACCAGCAATGAGCTGATGAACTCTCTCATTTCATCCAGCTTCAAAGCCAGTGCGGTTGCTATAAAGGCTGCAAGTGGAAAAATCAGCCTGGCACCAACCGAAAGGATCTCGGTAACTTTTTTGCCTACAGTAAAACTTTCCTCCCAGGGAAACGGAATAATCAATGTTGAAACCCACAGCACAAACCCCGCCGCTATTGTACAAACAGAAACCTTCGCAAGAAAATGAAAATTGTCAGGGATTAAATCCAATCCGGTTTTCCAGGTGAATAAAAACACCAATGCAAATACATACAGCATATCTGTAATAACAAAGGCCAGTGCCGTGCCAATCGCACCGAGGTCTGTATTTCTCACAAAATATATATTCGCCAGGATATTCAGCCCTATCGTGCATGCGGATATCATAAGAGGAGTACGCGTATTTTGAATGGAATAAAACGCTCGATTCAAGATCACAACGATGGACTGGAAAAGTAGTGCGGGCGCATAAGCCAACAAGGCAAGACCATACATACCGCTTTCATGGGCAGTCATTGGACCCCATTTAAATAAGATTTGCATGATTTCCCTGTTCAACATGATTAAAATCATTGTACTGGGGATACATAACAGCATCACCGTGCGTAATCCTTTATACAGCACGTGTTTATATTCCTCTGCCCTTTTCGAAGCATAATGTGTGGATAATGTGGGCAGAATGGCAACCCCCATAGCCTGCGCAAATACACCCAGCGGCAGCTGCCAGGTCCGGTTGGCATTATTCATCATCGTTACACTGTTTTCAGCGAATTCGGATGAAAAGCTCCCGCCTACAATCTGATTCACATAGACAATTGCAGAGGCTGCGAGGGCGGGAAGTGCTAATCGAAGAAGCTTTTTAAACGTCCGGTTACTTATATACATGCGAAGACGGTAAAGCTTTAGATACTTGAATGCGGCTATGAATTGAATGGAAAAGTATATCATGGAACTGAACATGACACCAAAGGCTGTGACTTCGACGCTCTTTCCACCAAACAGAAAAATACTGGACACCACACACAAGTTATAGATAACAGGCCCGAAAGCGACGGCTGCGAATTTTTGATATGCATTCAAAACACCATTGAACAAACCAGCAAGGATCATGAAGAAAGCCGATGGTAAAAGAATACGCGTTAGCTTTACAGTCAGCAAAAATTCATCGGTAGTGGGCTTAAACCCCTTTGCTGTAAGCCTTAGAAATGAGGGTGTCCAAATAAAGAACACGAGTTCCAAAAAAATAACAGCAAGGATTGTGATGTTGATAAAAGTTCCAATCGCCTTCCAGCCTTCTTTTTCATCATTTTTTGAAATGCTGGAGGCCAGTATGGGAATAATCGCGGCGGCAATTGCGCCACCAACCAGCAGCTCAAAAACTAAATCTGGAAGGGAAAAAGCCAGAATAAACTCGTCAGAATAACCTTTTGGCAACATAATATTTCTGATCGCCACATTGCGCAAAAAACCAGTTATTCTGCTTAATAATGTCGCGAACATCACCATTGCTGCGGTCCCCGACAAGCGTTTTTCTTCACCTAAACCCAATTCCTCTGTCCTCCTGAGTTCATCATTTAAACCAATGAATATGTTTACAAATTATCTGTCTACAGAGATGCCCGGTCTGAGATTCATGGGCAGCGGCCCGGTTGCTAAGGTCTGTTCTGGTTTCAGCCGGTCAAATGATCATAAATCCAGGTTCAGGATTAGTCGGCGTATCATGTCCAATGCATGCAGACAAGCGTCATTGCGGATCCTATCCCTGTTTCCCATCAGGTCAAGGGATTTGCATATTGTTTTATCCTGTACGGTAACAGCTATGTATACCAACCCAACAGGTTTTTCTGCAGTTCCTCCGTCCGGACCGGCAATTCCTGTTATCGCAGCTCCCACCGAAGCACCCGTCCGCTCTGTCAATCCCCGTACCATTTCAAGCGCGGTTTCACGGCTGACAGCACCATAAGTGGCCAATGTGCTTTCCTGCACACCCAGATCGTCTGTTTTGGCCCGATTGGCATAGGTGACATACCCGCGATCAAAAACATTGGAGGCTCCAGGCATGCGGGTCATTTTTTCAGCGAGAAGGCCTCCCGTACAAGATTCAGCGGTTGCCATGACAAGGCTATTCTGCTTAAGGAGCTTAAACACTACTTGTTCCAGAGATTCACCATCATGGGCATAAACCGTTGTACCCAATCTTTTCTCTATTTCCTTTACAACCGGATCCAAAAGCCGCTGTGCTTCCTCTGCTGTTGTGCATCGGGCGGTCACCCGAACAGTCACTTCTCCCTGGGAAGCGTAGGGTGCTATCGTAGGGTTGTCCTGATTGTCTATCAGATCTATCAGCCTGGTTTCCAATTCTGACTCACCAATGCCAAAAACCTTCAACATTCTGGATACCAAGATCAGGTCTGCCTTTTGCTGCAGAT